>DASWSZ010000031.1:0-6981 GCA_036402395.1 Methylophilus sp. | reverse complement strand
TGCTTCACAGCGTGGTTTAACATATCGGAATACAAGTTAAAGCCTATCTCCTGCATCTCGCCACTTTGGCTATCGCCTAGCAACTCACCTGCACCGCGTATTTCTAAATCGTGCATGGCCAAATGAAAGCCTGCGCCTAAGTCTTCTAGCAGCTGAATCGCATCTAACCG
The DNA here is from genome assembly GCA_036402395.1 of Methylophilus sp. Taxonomy (GTDB): domain Bacteria; phylum Pseudomonadota; class Gammaproteobacteria; order Burkholderiales; family Methylophilaceae; genus Methylophilus. The sequence continues at coordinate 6,811 of DASWSZ010000031.1, read as the reverse complement.
TTTTTGTGCCTGCGGTGTAATTTTACGGTCTGGGTCGGTGAGTAAATAAGCATAAGCCTGATGGTGGCTACGCCCTACCCGCCCGCGTAATTGGTGCAACTGCGCCAAGCCAAACATATCGGCTTTGTTCATGATAATGGTGTTAGCGGTCGGCACATCAATGCCGGTTTCGATAATAGTCGTACACAACAGTAAATTCGAACGTTGATGGTAAAAGTCACGCATCACATGCTCTAGCTCACGCTCGCGCAACTGGCCATGGGCAATGGCAATGCGCGCTTCTGGCAAAAATTTCTCCAATTTTTCTTTTTGCACAAAAATAGTATCGACTTCATTATGCAAGAAATACACTTGGCCGCCGCGCTTAAATTCGCGCATCACCGCTTCGCGAATAATGCCGTCAGAATAATCGGTATGGAAAGTTTTAATCGCTAAGCGTTTTTGTGGCGGGGTTGATATCACCGAGAACTCACGCAGGCCTTCCATCGCCATACTGAGCGTTCTTGGGATAGGCGTTGCGGTGAGTGTCAGCACATCCACTTCTGCGCGCAAGGCTTTCATTTGCTCTTTTTGGCGCACGCCAAATCTATGCTCTTCATCCAAAATCGCCAAGCCTAAGTTTTTAAACTTAACGTCTTTTTGAATTAAACGATGTGTACCGATAATAATGTCGATCTTGCCGTCGGCTAAGCCTTTAATGGCTTCGGCTTGTTCTTTGGCGCTTCTAAAGCGGGAGATTTCGGCAATCTTAATCGGCCAATCGGCAAAGCGATCACAGAAGTTTTGATAATGCTGTTCTGCTAATAAAGTAGTCGGCACCAGCACCGCCACCTGACGGCCGCCCATCACCGCCACAAAGGCAGCACGCAAGGCCACTTCGGTTTTACCAAAGCCCACATCACCACACACCAACCTATCCATAGGCCGACCAGATTGCATGTCTTTGATAACATTCTCAATGGCTTCCAACTGGTCAGGCGTTTCCTCAAACGGAAAGCCTTCACAAAACGCTTCGTAATCGTGCAAGCTCAAGGTAAACGCGTGACCGCGACGTGAGGCGCGTTGCGCGTACAAATTCAGTAGTTCAGCCGCAGTATCGCGGATTTGTTTCAGCGCTTTTTTCTTGGCTTTTTCCCATTGGCCACTGCCTAACCTATGCAATGGTGCGCTTTCTGGCGGCCCGCCAGAATAGCGTGAGATTAAAAACAGCTGTGACACCGGCACATATAACTTGTCTTCGCCGTAATATTCAATCAGCAATAACTCGGTTTCGCCTTCACCAAAATCGATATTAATCAATCCCTTATAACGCCCCACACCATGCTGCTCATGCACCACTGGGTCGTCCATGCGTAGCTCAGATAAATCCTTGAGCATGCCTTCAGTATTGCGCGCTTTTTCTTTCTCACGGCGGCGTTGTTGGCGCACCGTGGCGGCATATAGTTCAGCTTCGGTAATCAGTGCATATTGCGCATCCAGATAGCCGTTATGCAACGCCGATACGCCCAACATGACGCGCTCTTTGCTGTGTGTAAATTCTGCCCACGATTCACAAGTGGCAATGTCAAGTCCATGCTCTTTAAACAATTGCAGCATGGTTTCACGGCGGCCTAAGCTCTCAGCCGTGACCAGAATACGTGTAGGTGTACTTTTGATAAACGCTTGCAACTTATGTAAAGGCTGCTCAGCGCGACGGTCTATGTCTAAAGCAGGTAAGGCGGTGACGGCATCGAGTTGCGCATTTATGAGCGCAAACTGATGCGTTTGGCTAAAAAAGGCATCGGTTTTAATCAGCAACAACTCTGGTTTTAAAATCGGCTTTTCCGGGTCATACGCCATTAAACGGTAACGCGAACTTGCATCAAACCAGAAACTTTGCGCCGATTTATCTAAGTTGCCATGCAAACACAGCACGGCTTGCTTGGGCAAATAGTCAAAAATGGTGGCGGTTTCATCAAAAAATAAGGGCAAATACCATTCTATGCCACCACTGGCGGTGCCTTTGCTGACATCTTTGTAGATTTTGGCGCGCTGTGGATCGCCTTCAAACTGCTCTCTAAACTGGCTTCTAAACTTCGCAATACCCGGCTCATCGAGTGGAAATTCACGCGCGGGCAATAAACGAATTTCTGGCACTGGATACAAACTGCGTTGCGTATCAATATCAAAGGTGCGGATACTTTCAATTTCTTGGTCAAATAAATCCACACGGTACGGCAGTACGCTACCCATCGGGAATAAATCGACCAGCCCGCCACGCACGCTAAATTCACCTGGGCTGATCACTTGGCTAACATGGTGATAACCGGCTTGGGCGCATTGGATACGCAGCGCTTCTAAATCCAGCGGCTGACCTTTTTTCAGCATAAAGGTATGCGCCGATAAAAACGCTATCGGCGGCAAGCGCAACAAAGCGGTGGCGATGGGCACAATCACCACATCGCTCAAGTTTTGGCTGATGTGATAAAGCGTGGCTAAGCGCTCTGAGATTAAATCGGGATGCGGGGAAAATACATCGTAAGGCAGGGTTTCCCAATCTGGCAGCAAACTGATGCTGAGCTCAGGCGCAAAAAATGGCATCTCTTCTAATAAGCGCTGCGCTTCAAACGCGTTAGACGTAATAATCACCAACGGTGTTTTTGTTGTTTTTAAACGACAGGCCTGCTGCGCCAGCGCGGCACTGTCTAAGCCATTGGCAGGATAAGAAAAACGTACGGGATGACCAATGGTGGGGCTGGCTAGCGACATAAAAAAGATTGTTTACGCAAAGAAAAACTTGGATTAACACATAAGATTGCCTATTATAACTGTAAGCACGACATAACATTGCGCCAATTAATTGGCCACTTACAAAATAGCCTGTGGGGGCAAATCATGAATGATAAGCAGCTTGTTGCGATACACGCAGCAACGTACGTCAACGATGGCATGTTAGTGGGCTTAGGCACAGGCTCTACTGCCAATTTCTTTATCGAAGAATTAGCGCGTCGCCAGCAAGAAGACGGGCTCAATGTCACCACTGTTGCCAGTTCTAATATCAGCATGATAAAAGCGCAAAGCTTGGGGTTGAACGTCATTGGCTTACAGCAAATTTCATCCATAGATTTATATGTAGATGGCGCAGATGAAATCACGCCTGAGATGTCTTTACTCAAAGGCCGCGGCTACGATTTGGTGATGGAAAAACTATTGGCCAAAGCCGCCACACAATTCTTAGTAGTCGCCGATAAATCGAAATTAGTCAGCCGTATCGGGACAAACTTTGCCATTCCCATCGAAGTCATGCCATTTGCTTGGCAAGCCGCCAAACGCAGTATTGAACTGCTGGGTGGTATAGGTGACTTAAGACCCAATAGCGCCAAAGATGGCCTCAGCATTAGCAGTTACGGCAGCTTGGTGCTCGATATGAGGTTTCCACCCGACATGCCTGAACTTGCCATTATTAACGCACTCAACAACACGCCAGGCGTGGTAGAACATGGCATTTTCAGACAATTGGCGCATGGTATTTTAATCGCAGATAATGGCCGCATAGAAGAACGCTGGCAATAAGCACATGTTGCTTTCTTAATGACTAAGGATAGCGTTTGTATTCTAGTAAGCTCACCACTGCGCTAGTGTTACTGATGTTACTGGCTTGTACTTTATGCATCAGCGGCTTAACGTCCTGTTCTAAAGCGCCCACGCCAGTCGATGAGCCTGCTGGCCTACCAGACAAAGCCGGTGGCAACGTCATCACTTTTGTCACCATTAACAGCCCCAATACTTACTACGTCAATGAGCATGACGACTATGCCGGGCTGGAATATGAGTTAGCGCAGTTATTTGTCCAATCACTAGGCTCACCCTATAGCTTAAAGTTTGTGGTGGTCGATAGTTTTGCTAAAGTCATTCCAGCGTTATTAACAGGCAAAGCCGATATCGCTGCGGCGGATATTACCATCACCACAGAGCGTAAAAAAATCATTGATTATTCAATCCCTTATCACGATGTACAACAGCAACTGGCTTATAACCGTGATAAAGCCAAGCCGCCGAAAAAGTTAGCCGACTTAGAAGGCAAGTTTATTGTGATTCCATCTGGCACTAGCTTTGTTGAAAGGGTGAGCAAACTCAGCATAGAACAGCCCAGCTTAGCCTGGCGTGAGGTCAATCATACAAACTCTGAACAATTGATAGAAAATCTATCCAATGGGGAGATTGAATATACGATTGCCGACAGCCACTTATTGGCGGTGATGCAAAATTACTACCCCAACATTCGCGTTGCTTTTCCCATAGGTGAGCCGGAGAAAATCGCTTGGGCCATGGCCAAAGACAGCAATCCACAGTTATTGGCTAAAATTAACGCCTTCTTTAAAAAAATTAAGGCCGATGGCACTTTAAGAAACTTGATTGACCGCTACCACGGCAATACCAAACGCTTAAATCCCCTGGATGTAAAAACCTTTTTAGCGCGCTCACAAACGCTATTGCCTAAATACACGCGCTTGTTCAAAAACGCGCAAGACAGCACCGACATTGATTGGCGCTTGCTGGCGGCCATGAGTTATCAAGAATCACACTGGGATACGTTTAGCACCTCGCCCACCAATGTGCGCGGCTTAATGATGCTGACCGAAGCCACCTCGGACATGATGAAAGTGACGGATAGGCTAGACCCGGCGCAGAGTATCCCAGCTGGCGCTAAATATTTATTATGGATTAAAGAGCGCATTCCGGATCGCATTCCGGAACCAGACAGAACCTTTATGGCGTTGGCTGCCTACAATATTGGCGTCGGCCATGTAGAAGATGGCCGCGTGTTGGCGCAGCGTTTAAAGCTAAACCCTGATCGTTGGGCAGATGTAAAAAGCGCCATGATCAAACTCAATGATGCCAACTATTACATGAATGCCAAACATGGCTATTGCAGCTGCGGCGCGCCCATTGTGTATACCGAATCGATACGCAGCTACTATCAAATTCTGCTTAAGCACCAACCTAGCCATAATCCTGATTTGGATCGATTTAAAATTGCGGCACGTTAATGATTTGAGAATGGTTGAAGCGCACACTTACACAGCAAGTGTATCTGCTAAGTAAGGGTAGTGACTAAGCTTACCGTAACTGCGCTATTGTGAGCATTAAATTTAAACGCTAAAACTATATCACCAGCCCTTCAGTGCTAGTGTTGAAAAAATGTAGCTGGAATTTTATCCACATTTAATAGACTGTTACGCGCTCGCAGTGACGGTTGATGAGTTATTGCGAGGTTCGTCAGTGAAGGTTATGCGTCATTGCGAGGAACGTTAGTGACGCGGCAATCTAGCTTTTCTCTTTTCAACACTTTTACCGAATGGCTTGAATATATAAGCGCTGCTTAATATTTAAATACAAACAGCCCACATTTAAGCATAATCTCGCTTTTAGTGATGAGCCGCTTAGCCAATAAACGCTAACCCGCGCATATAAGGCTTTAGCACTTCTGGCACTTTGACTCGGCCATCGGCTTGCTGGTTGTTCTCTAGCACAGCTACTAAAGTCCGCCCTACCGCCAAGCCAGAACCATTCAAGGTATGCACCAACTCTGGTTTGCCTTGCGCATTGCGAAAGCGCGCTTGTAAACGCCGCGCCTGAAACGCCTCACAATTAGACACAGAAGAAATTTCACGGTAGGTATTTTGTGCCGGCAACCATACTTCTAAATCGTAGGTTTTAGCGGCGCCAAAGCCCATATCGCCGGTGCATAAACTCACTACGCGATAAGGCAGTTCCAATGCTTTTAAAATGTTTTCAGCATGGCCGACCATCTGTTCTAGCGCGTCATAGCTGGTGTCTGGGTGCACAATTTGCACCATTTCCACTTTATCAAACTGGTGCTGGCGTATCATGCCCTTGGTGTCTTTACCGTAACTTCCCGCCTCGGATCGAAAGCACGGCGTATGCGCAGTGAGCTTAATCGGTAAACTTTCTAAAGGCACGATTTCATCACGCACGGTATTGGTCAGCGTCACTTCTGAGGTCGGGATTAAATACAGCTTGCTATCGTTGTGCGCCAATGAGAATAAATCCTCTTCAAACTTGGGCAATTGACCAGTGCCAATCAAGGTTTCTGCATTGACCATATACGGTGTGTAGCATTCGGTGTAGCCATGCTGCTCGGTTTGTGTGTCCAACATAAATTGCGCCAAGGCGCGGTGTAATTTAGCGATTTGGCCGCGCATTAAAGTAAAACGCGCGCCCGATAATTTAGCACCGGTGTCAAAATCTAAGCCCAGCGGCGCGCCGACATCGGTGTGGTCTTTAATTGGAAAGTCAAATACGCGTGGGGTGCCAACGCGGCGCACTTCCACGTTATCCGCTTCCGATTGACCTACTGGTACTGTGCTATGCGGCAAGTTAGGGACATTTAATAGGAGGTTTTGTAATTCAGTTTGAATCTCAGCCAAACGTGTTTCATCTGCTTTCAGTTGCTCACCCAAACCCGCGACCTCTGCCATGATGGCCGAGACGTCTTCACCTTTGGCTTTGGCCATACCAATTTGCTTAGAGCTGTTATTGCGCTTGGCTTGCAGCTCTTGTGTGCGGGTTTGTACCGATTTACGCTCCGCCTCCAGCGCGCTAAAGGTTTCCGCATCAAACACAAATTTGCGTTTGGCCAGTTGCGCCACCACTTGGTCTACATCTTTTCTTAATTCTTGAATATCTAACATGGTTATCCTTAAACCTTACACCACAGAGTCACCGAGGCACTGAGAAATCCAACTTAAATGTTTTAAAGTTTTTTCTCGGTGCTTCGGTGTCTCTGTGGTGAAGTTATTTTTAGCTT
>DASWSZ010000030.1:0-7546 GCA_036402395.1 Methylophilus sp. | reverse complement strand
AGAGATTGATCGTTTAATTCCCAGATATTGGTATTGGTACATTAGATCTCGTACTGAAATGAATGATGGGGAATTAGATATACTTTTTGCTGAAGATGCGAATGGTGAAAAGTATGACATGGCCGGTAGGCCCACGATGTTCGAATCCATCAGAGTAAAAGGGAATACTCCTTCCAACGGTAGCCACCCACTTCGTAAATTTAGTTTGATAGATAAAGTTGATAATCACCCAAGTTTTAATGGATCAAAAAAAATATTTACGAGTCCATTTTGGGATTTAATCCAATCAAACCCAATAGATTTAAAAAAAAATAATGAAATCTTAGAGTTATCATTTGAGAGATTAAATTTAACTAGATTAGCTATTGATCATAAATACTTTGGGGATTTTATGAATGCTCCAGTTAACCCAAAAAAAAGAAAAGGCATAAGCCGCTACCATATCAGTGAGTTTGAACATTCATTTAACTTGGCAATTTCTAATATCCCAGACAATTTAGATTTACTTGCTCTTATTGGTGCTCTCTATAGAGAAAGTTGCTTAACTTTTCAACTAAACAATGCAAATGTGCTATCAAACTACTTTCAGATGGTTTCAGATAGCTGTCTAAATACTGAGTGGGAAAATCCTGCAGGTGCATTACTTTGGGATATCGCTCACGAACGTATACTTTATGGGAATTTTGAATATGTGACTTCAATGAGGGATGAAAACAATATCTATAAAAATATTCCTAAATCATTTGGAGTCATAGTAAATAAACTAGATCAAAGATTTAAAGATAGATTTGGCTAAGAAAATTCCTAAATTACAATCTTGTTCACCACTTTAATGTCCTGTTCAGGACTTTAATGTCTTGTTCACGACTTTAATGTCAAAGAACAAAATGTTACATCATTGAAACTTATTTCCTCTAGCACTCTCAAACGGAGAGTGCTAAAATTAATTCTCATTGATTAAAGGAGCTTTACCATAAACGCTTTAACATTACCTGCAATTACGTCTCTAGACAGCTTAGATCAATACATGCGCGCCATTAAGGCCTTTCCAGTATTGACGGCTGAAGAGGAATACGCCTACGCATCACGTTTGAAAAAAGATGGGGATTTGGAATCAGCGCGTGCGCTCATCGTCTCGCATTTACGTTTGGTAGCGAGCATTGCGCGCGGTTACGCTGGTTATGGTTTACCTCAATCTGATTTGATTCAAGAAGGCAATATTGGCCTGATGAAAGCCGTTAAACGTTTTGATCCTGACCGCGGCGTGCGTTTAGTCTCTTTTGCCATGCATTGGATTAAGGCAGAAATGAACGAATTTATTGTGCGCAACTGGCGTTTAGTTAAAACAGCCACCACCAAAGCGCAACGTAAATTGTTCTTTAATTTACGCAGCATGCGTCAAAGTTACGATACTTTGCATCCAGATGAAATTCAACATATTGCCAAAGAGTTGAATGTGAAGCCTGAAGATGTGATGGAGATGGAATACCGCTTAAACGGTCAAGAGATTTCATTGGATGCGCATATTGATGATGACGGTGATGAATCGTTTAGCCCAATTGCTTATCTTGAAGATGAAAGCCCAGAACCCGCGCAGCATCTAGAGAATAAACAGACAGAAAACCGCCAAACTGCTGGCTTAAGCAAAGCTTTAATGAGTTTGGATGAGCGTAGCCGCCGCGTGCTAGAAGCCCGTTGGTTGAACGATAATGCCACCGCTACGCTGCATGATTTGGCTGCGGAGTTTAGTGTTTCAGCTGAGCGCATTAGGCAAATTGAGCAAAAAGCCATGCAAAAAATCAAAGCCATTATGGTGTCTGAGCTTGAGCGCTAACAAGCCAATATTGCTGGATATGCTGGATAAGTACTAATAAAAAAGCCGCTTAAAGCGGCTTTTTTAATGACTATGGTTGGATAAGCTTAATTACTACATTAAGCAGCGATGGACGTTTCCTCATTATCAAAATCCAAGGCATTACCCATATGCTGACGCAATACTTTTAAATCCATCACTTGCGCGCGTATGGTTTTTTCAATCTCTTCTAACTCAGTAATACGGTCTTCCAAGGTATCCGTGGCTTGATAAATACGCTTGATACTTTCTAAACGTCTGCGCAACTGAATTTGATGCTCTCGCACTTGTGACTCCATAGGCGCAATCACCGCTTTTAACCAATTTTCCACATCGCGGTTAGCCACTTCATAGACATGAATCACACGCGTAGCCAAAGTTTCAAAGAACTTAGTAGTCAGCGTCATTTTCTCGTTGGCGATCATATTAAACGTGGTATTAAATTGCTCTTTATAGGCACGTTCATATTTGGTTAGCTCTTTTTGATAACGCAAGGTAGAAAATGCCGGAGGTTCAGACTTACGCAAGCCATGCTCTTTAGCAAACTTGTCGTACATCACGTCCATCATTTTTTTGATGTCTTGAATTTGCGTATCAGACGACACTAACCTGTCTTTAAGCTCCAGAAAAAAATCATCCATGGCATCACGGATGGTCTTGGTAAAGTTCGCCTTCACCATGGTTTCGCGCGTATCATGCACTTTCACTTTTAAGCTATCCATGCCCAGCAAACCATAAAGCTTATTGGTCTGTTGCGAAAACACACTGCGTAGCGCTTGAAAACGCTGCAAGCCTTTTTCAAAGTTTTCTTTGTCCACTTTAACTTTTTGCATCATGTGTTCAACTACGTCTTCATTTTTTCCGCGCAAGCCACGCAACTCTTCCAACTGCTCGGTGACACCATGAATACGTGACTCTAAAATCAGATTGGTATTGGTAATCAGGTCTTCAATTTCGTGTTTGGTATTGTCACGAATAATGTCTTTTTTCGATGGAATCAATTCATCCGACAGCGCTTTTTCTAAAATCGGCAGACGACTTTTCTCCAGCAACTCATCATCACCAGTCACTTTGGCCAACAAGCCTTTTTGTGCAGAAGTTGGGAATATCTGGTTGGTTTCCAAGCCTAGTAATTCGGCACTGTTTTTTACTTGCTTCACCAGCTCTTTTTCAATTTCCACTTCGTCTTTAAGCTCATCCCACAGCCCGTCTATTTTATTCAGTACCGCCATGCGGCCTTTTTGTTTCCAACGGGTGCCGCTGATATATTGACGCCACACATCAATTTCAGATTTAGTCACACCAGTGTCTGCACCTAAAATAAACAATACAGCGTGCGCATTTGGCAGCATATTTAAGGTGAGCTCTGGCTCAGTACCAATCGCATTCAAGCCCGGCGTATCTAAAATTACCAAACCTTGTTCTAGCAAGGGGTGCGGAAAATTAATCATGGCGTAACGCCAACATGGAATATCCACAGTGCCGTCTTTATTCAGGCTGAGTTCGTCATCGCTATTGCTAGGGTCAAATAAGCTGAGTCGTTGTGCTTCTTCGGCTGACACGCGCTTGGTTCTACCCACTTCTTTAAAGGCGTTAATCATGCTGTCGTTAGAGTTGACATCAAACTCAATCACCGTCCACTCTTCCGGATAGCGCTTATATTCTGTGGTGGTGACATCGGTGCCACGCGTATCTATCGGCAACAGTAACAATGAGGTGGGTTTTGCCGCATCGTATAGCAGCTCTGTGGGGCACATGGTGGTACGGCCAGCACTGGATGGCAGCAACCGCTGGCCGTAATCGGCAAAGAAAATAGCATTGATAAGCTCGGACTTGCCGCGGGAAAACTCAGCCACAAACGCCACGTTCAATTTGTCTTCGCGCAGCCTGTCTAACAACTGTGTAATGCGCTGCTCAATTTGGCCATCGTTTAACTCATGCTCATTCAGCCAGTTACGATAATCCGAAATGCTATCGGCAATCGATTTTCTCCACTCTGAGTAGGCTGCGAACTGATGCGCTAATTTATTTTCTGCCATAAGGTTCCCGAATTACACGTAGTTGCACAATACGACTCTATCATGATTAAAAACTTTATCAAACACATCTGATGACAGCTAAATATGATTCAAACAGCTATCAGATAAAAGGTTATTTTTTAACCACAAACGGCAGTATGCTGTTGTATTTTGACTAATTCGCCGGATTATTTTACTTAGGCTGCGTGTTTTTTAATTAAAACGCCTAAGCAAGCAGTCTGTAGCGATGTTCTGTTATTATTTCATCTGTTCAATCAGTCAGCCAAAGCCATCTAAATATGAGCGGATTAAGTCCAGATTCACCTCGTCCTATAGACATCAAACTGCACCAAGCCTCACGCTTATTGGAAATCAAATTTGATAACAACACTGAGTGCATGTTGTCTTGTGAGTTTCTGCGTGTGCATTCGCCCTCGGCCGAGGTGCGCGGCCACGGCGCAGGTCAAGAAGTACTGCAAATAGGCAAAGAGGATGTGAACATTTCTGGCATAGAGCCAGTCGGAAACTATGCCATTAAACTGATATTTAGTGATGGTCACGATACCGGCCTCTACTCTTGGGACTATTTATATTATTTAGCCGAGCATTACCAAGGCTTATGGCTGGACTATATTGGCAAACTAGAGGCGGCAGGCCACCCACGCAAGGACACAACTCATGGACATTAACAAAGACAGCACCACGCATTTTGGCTACAAAACGATAGCGGAACACGAAAAACAACAAAAAGTAAGTGAGGTATTTCACTCGGTGGCACAAAACTATGATGTCATGAATGACGTCATGTCGGCCGGCATGCATAGGCTGTGGAAGCGCTTTGCCCTTGATACCAGTGGCGTGAAAGCGGGCGATAAAGTGTTGGACATTGCTGGCGGCAGTGGCGATTTGTCTAAATTGTTTGCCAAAAAGGTCGGCCCCACAGGTGAAGTGATACTCACCGACATTAATGCCTCTATGCTAGGCGTAGGCCGTGACCGCATGCTGGACGCTGGCTTAACGGTGCCGGCCATGCAATGCAATGCTGAACAACTGCCTTTTGCCGACCACACGTTTGACTGTGTAATTGTCGCGTTTGGCTTACGCAATATGACACACAAAGACTTGGCGCTGGCAGAAATGCAGCGCGTACTCAAAGTGGGCGGCCGTTTATTGGTGCTGGAATTCTCCAAAGTATGGCAGCCGCTGGAAAAACTGTATGACATCTACTCATTTAAACTATTGCCTTTGATGGGCAAGCTGATTGCTAAAGATGCCGACAGCTATCAATACTTGGCTGAAAGCATCCGCATGCATCCGGACCAAGAAACTCTCAAACAAATGATGTTAGATGCAGGCTTTGGTAAGGTAGATTATTACAACCTTAGCGCGGGCGTAGTGGCGCTACACAAAGGCTATAAAACATAATGTTTAAACCACTCATCACCCGCTTTTTACAGCACCTCACCAACCAGAATAATTGGGCGCGTCCGCATCTCTTGAGCTTTGCTGGCAAAGTCATCCAGTTTAATTTTTCAGTGGCTAACACTTCTGTGCTGATTTTAGAAGATGGTAGCTTAAGCGCTGCAGGTGACACCGCAGTGGCCGATGCCACTGTGCATATTCCGCCTAGCCTTGCCATGCGCCTATTGGCCAAGGATGAAACGGCCAAAAGCTATATTAAGATTGATGGTGATACCCACTTAGCGGCAGAAGTGAGCAAGGTATTGCAACTCATGCGCTGGGATATTGAAGAAGATTTGAGTCGTGTAGTGGGCGATATTGGTGCCTACAAAATTGGTGAAATCACGCAAAAAACTTTGGCGGAAATCAAACAACAAGGCGCCAATGCAGTCGATATGGTGTCTGAATATTGGCAAGAAGAAAAAAACATACTGGCCAAAAAGCGCCATGTGGAGCAATTTAATCAAGATGTCGATACTTTGCGCAATGATGTAGAGCGCTTGAAAAAACGGTTAGAAAAAACACATGCAACACTAAGCCAGACTGATACAACTCAGCAAGTAAAACCCAATGCTAAACCTGCCCAAGAAAGCACCGAGAAGTAAGTATGCACTATCTTCGCTTGCTCTATATTATCTACGTGTTACTGTGGTTTAGGCTGGATGAGTTTCTTGCCAACCATGGCACGTTTAAGGTCATCAATAAAGTATTGAATGTGGCGCTGTTTTGGCGACAACATGCCAGTCCGCGTGGCGAGCGTCTGCGTTTAGCACTAGAAAAACTAGGGCCTATCTTTGTAAAGTTTGGCCAGATGCTGTCTACCCGACGCGACTTATTGCCACCCGACGTGGCCGATGAACTGGCCAAGCTGCAAGACCAAGTGCCTCCGTTTGCGTTTAGTGATGTGCAAGCCACCATAGAAGCAGCTTTTGGCTTGCCGCTGGCGCAGATTTACAGTGACATAGACCAAACGCCAGTGGCCAGTGCCTCAGTGGCGCAAGTGCACTTTGCAACGCTACCTAGCGGTCAAGAAGTGGCAGTGAAAGTGCTGCGCCCCAATATCGAAAATGTGATACAGCAAGATTTAGCTTTAATCAATAGCTTGGCGTGGTTGTTGCAAGCGCTGTCTAGCGAAGGAAAACGCTTAAAACCGATGGAAGTGGTGCAAGAGTTTGCCCGCCACACTCGCCATGAGTTGGATTTAATGCTGGAAGCCGCCAATTGCAGCCAGTTATCGCGCAATTTTCCAGATAAACGGCTGTTAATTCCAGAAGTGTATTGGGATTTTTGTCGCAAAGAAGTGATGACCATGCAACGCATGCATGGCACACCGGTGAGCCAACTAGAGACGCTGCGCGGCAAAGGCATCGACATTACCAAGCTGGCGCACGATGGCGTGGAAATATTTTTTATGCAGGTGTTTCGTGATGGCTTTTTTCATGCCGATATGCATCCGGGCAATATTCAAGTAGCGGATGATGGCCGCTATATCGCGCTGGATTTTGGCATTATGGGTAGCTTAACGGATACTGATAAATACTATTTAGCACGTAATTTTTTGGCATTTTTTAACCGCGATTATCGCGACGTGGCGGTGGCGCATATTGAATCTGGCTGGGTGCCAGAGGATACCAATGTCGAAGAGTTAGAAATTGCCATCCGCGCGATTTGCGAGCCTATTTTTAACAAAGCCCTCAAAGATATTTCGTTTGGTCGCACCCTACTCAGCCTATTTCAAATGTCACGCCGTTTTGGCGTGGTGATTCAACCACAATTAGTCATGCTACAAAAAACCTTGCTCAATATTGAAGGCTTGGGCCGCGATTTAGACCCGAATATTGATTTATGGCAAACCGCCAAGCCGTTCTTAAAACGCTGGATGAGCGAACAAGTGGGTTGGCGCAGCATAGTACACTCGCTTAAAAAAGAACTGCCCTTTATTATCAAGCACTCGCCCGAGATGCCACGCTTAGTACATCAATTTATGCAACAAAATGGCCCAGGCGCTGGGTACAACCAAGGGTCGCATGGAGCTTCTTCACATACCAGTATCGCGCAACTGATCCAAGCTCAGCACAGACATGCGAAATGGCAAAAGTGGACGGCCTTGACCATCGCGGTGTTGGTATTGCTGCAATTGGCCAGCTTGATGATGATTCTCATCAAATAAATCTTATTTTATAATAGCCATCAACTTAAACACGCACTACTTGTG
>DASWSZ010000029.1:0-21147 GCA_036402395.1 Methylophilus sp. | reverse complement strand
CAAGGCATGTGCACGCTGCATATCAGTCAAGCTTAATGGGTGTTTTTCGGTGGAAATAAAATGCAGTATAGATGGTTTTTCGTTTACTAATGTTTTAGGCGCAGTGCGCAGCCATAAATGGCACGCGCACAAAAAATTGAGGCCAGTGCCAAAGCCAGTTTCTGCAATGGTAAAGGTATCGGTCGCTAAATTTTGCCAGCGCTCTGCCAGCTGGTTGTGCTGTAAAAACACATAACGCGTCTCGTCTATGCCTTGCTGCGGGTTGAGAGCATCGGTGGCAAAGTAAATGTCTTGATAACGGCTAGAGTAGGGTTGCCCATCACGCCAAATCAGCTGGGCATCATTGCTAATGTCTTGTGTTTGCGTGTTTTCTGTCTGATTGTCTGCCATGCCGCTATTATAAAAGACACAGCGCTAGGCATATACACTTATCGCGCTATGCGCTAACTGCGTACTGTTTAATTACGTACTGGGGCGCGGCGGTTATCAGGTTTAGCCAGTAATAAGTGCACATCGCCCAACGCGCGCTCGGCAAAGCCACCTTCGCAATAACACAAATAAAATTCCCACATCTTAATAAACTCTTCTGAATAGCCTAGCTTGCGCACTTGCGGTAATTGCGCAAAGAAATTCTCACGCCACATGCGTAAGGTAGTGGCGTAGTGCGGGCCGATGTCTTCCAAATCATATAGCCGCAAATCGCTGACTTTGGTGATGCTGGTTAACATAGCGGTGTTAGACGGAATATTGGAACCTGGGAAAATATAGCGTTGAATAAAATCCACCGATTGTTTAGCGCTGTCAAAACGTTGATCGGCAATGGTAATGGCTTGTATCAAGCCTAAACCAGTCGGTTTAAGCAGGCTGCTGACTTTGGCAAAATAGGTATCGTAAAATTGATGGCCGACCGCTTCTATCATTTCTATCGACACCAATTTATCGTAAGTGCCGGTGAGATGGCGGTAATCTTCAAGCAGCAAAGTGATGCGGTCTTGTAAGCCAGCGGCTTCCACGCGCGATTTAGCCAATGCATATTGTTGTTGCGAGATGGTAGTGGTGGTGACTTTGCAGCCATAATGCTGCGCGGCATAGAGGGCAAATCCGCCCCAGCCAGTGCCAATTTCAATCACATGATCCGTGGCCTGCAAGTCTAGTTTATCGCAGATGGTTTTTAGTTTAAGTTCAGAAGCCGCTTGTAGTGTCGTCGTTTCAGCATTAAACATGGCGCTGGAGTACATCATGGTCGGATCTAAAAACAGCGCAAACATGTCATTACCTAAATCGTAATGCGCGGCAATATTTTTGCGGCTGCCTTCGGTGGTGTTGCTATTCAACCAATGCAGCACTTTTAACAGCGGTTTAGTCAGCCATTGGTAGCCACCTTCTAGGCTGTCCATCACGCTTTGGTTGACCACCATTAAACGTATCACATCGGTCAAGTTATCCGCCGTCCAGTAGCCCAACATATAGGCTTCCCCCGCGCCTATGCTGCCACCAAACGCAATCTCGCCGTAAAAACGGGGGTCATGCACGGTAATGGTGGCGGTAATACCGTCGTCATGGCCAAAGCTATGGCGCGAACTATGTTGCGTACAGGCATCAATAATGGTTAAACGGCCTACTTGTAAGCCAGTTAAGCGTTTAAGTATTTGCGTTTTGGCGTAATCGGCCACCCATTTGGCACGGCTTTTAGCTTTAAGTGCGGTGGTTAATGTTTCTTGCGGCAAAGGTACGGTGGTCATAATTTTTCGTTAAAAGCGTTGGTAGTAGATTTTGGGTTAGCATAAAAAGGCACACGTTTTAGCCATAACAGCAAGGCGTTCCAATAAATGGCGGCGACCACTTTGATGGTCATCAGCGGATATTGAATCAGCACTTTATTTAACGCACGATGGGTAAGGGGCTGCTGCCGCAACGCCAAACTGGCATTAAAGATTTCTTGGCCATGCTGCAGGTTTTTCATATGCACATACAGCTGCGTTTGCTCCAGCTTAAACGCCCAGTCATACTGCATGTCCATGCCCATAAACGGCGACACATGAAAGGCTTTGTCTAGTGTAAATGCCGTAATGGTGCCGTTTTGCGTATGCTTGACTGATTTTTCTGCATTAAAATCATGCACGTAAGCATAGTCTTCACCCCAGGGCGTATTGGTGATATGGCTGACAATCGCTTGCAAGGTGTGATTATCCTCTTCAAAACAGTAGTAAAAACTCACCGGATTAAAACAGTGGCCAAAGTAACGCATATTGGTGAGTAAGCGCACCGCACCGCGTACATGGCGGCCAGTGGCTTGTTGCACCAGCGCGCTAATTTCGTCCTTAAGCGGCAGTGCTGGGTCGCCGTAGTAATCGCTGCGCTTAAACCAGGCGATATTCGGCGTTAAGTAAGACCACCATTGGGTGTGCTTGAACAAATCCGGCAGCTCATCTAAATCCAAATACATCATAAATACTTGGTATTGAAAGCGGTGCGCTTTGGGCGCATAGCGTTGATGCGTCACCCAGCCTTGGTAAATGGCACTAGCTAACATGCTTTGCATGCTCAAAATGTTTTAGCGCTTCCAGCGCGCTGACTACGCCATCCTCATGAAAGCCGTTGCGCCAATAGGCGCCGGCATAGCCAGTTCTGTTGTGACCACTAATGTCGGCATGCCGCGCTTGCGCCGCCGCGCCAGCAATGGTGTACACCGGGTGCATATACTTGATGCGCTTAATGACTTTGGCTGGGTTAATCATGTCGGTATGGTTGAGCGTGACCAAGATAGGCTCAGCTGACTGAATATTTTGCAGGATATTCATGTTGTAGGTGACCAATACTTTGTCCGAGGGTGTTTCCGTGACATGGTAATTCCATGCTGCCCACGCGAGCTTACGTTTAGGCATTAGGCTGGCGTCATGATGCAGATAGATAGTGTTTTCTTGGTAGGGAATGGCGCCCAGCACTTCGCGTTCCGTTGCCGTCGCATCGTCGCCTAAAATTTTCAGCGCTTGATCGCTATGGCAAGCAAAAAACACATAATCAAAGGTTTCTTCCTCACCATGCAATGTGGTTAATTGTATGCTTTGTTCAGTGCGCCGCACACTGGCAACCGGCGATCTTAAGCGGATATTGGCCTTAAACGGCTCGGTCAGCTTTTCCACATAACTGGCCGAGCCGCCTTTAATGGTGCGCCACTCTGGCCTATCATTCACCGACAACATACCGTGATGATGGAAAAAACGTACAAAAAAGCGGGCAGGGAAGGCCAACATTTGTGCAGCATCAGTCGACCAGATGGCAGCGCCCATCGGGATAATGTATTGATTGATAAATTGCTGGCTATAATGACCTTGTGTTAAATAATCAATCAGTTTGATTTCGGAGCCGTCTGCCAACAGCTCGAGCGCTTGTTTATTAAAGCGCAGAATATCTCTTATCATGCGATAAAAACTTGGTTTAAACAGGTTGCGGCGCTGCGCAAACAAACTATTCATGCTAGTCCCGTTGTATTCCAAGCCACTCACTTCATCGCGCACACTAAAGCTCATGCTGCTGGCCTGCCATTCCACTTTTAGGCTATCCAGCAGCGCAATAAAATGGGGGTAAGTGCGGTCGTTAAAGACAATAAAACCAGTATCGACGCGATGTTTTTTGCCCAGCATTTCAATATCATGGGTGTGGGTATGGCCGCCAATGTATTGATTGGCTTCAAAAACGGTGATGTCGTGCTGAGTGTGCAAATGGTGCGCCAGCGTGTTGCCAGCAATGCCACTGCCTATAATGGCGATTTTCATGAGTGATAGACGATGCAGTTAAATATTTGAATTATATGGATTTTTTATATTGTTTAGATTCACGAATTTCAATCGGTACTTGGCGCAAATTCCAAATCAACCCCAACGCTGCTAATAGACGCAAACCGTAATACGTAAAATCAATTTCCCACCAGTAAAAGCCTTGTTTGGCAGCACCCGGGTAATGGTGGTGATTGTTGTGCCAACCTTCACCTAGCGTCAGCAGGGCAATTAAAAAGTTATTGCGGCTGTGATCGCGTGTTTGATAACGTCGTTTGCCCCACACATGCGCTAGTGAGTTGACGCTAAAGGTGGCGTGGTAGAGCGCCACAGTAGAGATGACAAAGCCCCACACCAATAACTGCAAGCCGTTGGTATGTAAGTGCGGAGCCATATTGGCTAATAGCTCACCTAGGCCATAAATCGCTATCGCAAATAATACCGGCACTATTACGTCAAAACGGTCAAGAAATCTTAGCTCAGGAAACGTAGCTAACTCTTTCACGCGCTCAAATTTGGTGGCAAAGTTAGTGGTGGATAAAAACCAGCCCATATGGCTCCAAAAAAAGCCATGTTGCACGGGTGAGTGCGCGTCTTGGTCTTGGTCGGAATGCACATGGTGCTCACGGTGATGCGCAGCCCACCACAAAGGGCCACGTTGCACTGCGGTGGCGCCAATAATGGCAAATATCAATTGACCAACGCGAGATGTTTGAAATGACTTATGCGCAAAATAACGGTGGTAAAAACCTGTGATGGCAAACATACGTATGGCATACAACACAATGGCAAAGATCACTGCAAACCAACTCCAGCCCACCCAAATCAAGCTAAAACAGGCCACATGCAGCAATACAAAAGGAATCACTCGCCACCAATCAATATGGTTTTCTTTGTGTGCACGTTTTTCTGCAGCAATTTGGTTATCAAACCAACTGAAGAAAAACTTTAGCAGAGGGCGTAGGCGCGTCATGATTTACTTTGGCGCTGGTGCCGGCCAAGATTGCGGGACTTTGCGTAACTTGCTCATGTCATAGCCTAAGTCAGCGGTAAATTTCACCATGGCTTGGTAATCCGCGTCTGAAATTTGTGGTGTCCGCGCCATTAACCATACGTAATCACGCGCGTTTCTGGCAATAATGGTGCGCTGATAATTTTCATCTAAATAAGCAATGCGAAAATCCGCTTTAATCGGCCAGATAAACTGCATGCCCCACACTGCGTTACCCGTATTTTTCACCACAAAGCCTTTTGGATGGTAGGTTTTAAACGGGCCATCAAATGCGCCTTTGTAGTAGGTAAAGGTGGTGGCAATGGTACCGTCAGCATTGAGCTGATAGTTTTCAATGGCGTTGTAGGCTTGCGTTTCTATCATGGTGGGGATGACAGCAATCACGTACCAATCGCCCATAAAGCGTGGCAGGTCAACTTGCTGCACTGGTTTAACTTCATTCATAGAGGTTCCTGCGCAAGCGCTTAATATGGCGGCTAAACTGATAATAGAGATTGCTTTAACAATAGTATTTAACATTTTGATTTATTTTAATTTATAGTTGATTTCATAACCTTCTGGGGTGGTGGATTTTAATGCTACCCATTCATTATTTTTGTTGTACCACAAATCAATATTGAGCTTGTTTTTGCCAGCCAGTGCGCCCATCAGCTTGTAGTGCGTGGCTTCAATAGGACGGCCTTTTACTTGGATAGTTTCATTACCCATGGATTGAATATTAGTGTCTAAATATTCAGCGTTCTGTGGGTTCAATAATTTTGCTTGCTTAAGAATTTTTGGGTTCCAATATGCAAAGGTCATGGTGCATTCGGGCAATTGTTGGCTTTTTTTATTCATGGTCACATCAAAGCTTTGCCCAGTTTTCGTTCCACTTACATCAAACACTTGCTTGTTTTCAACAGTATTGGCTTTGAGTGACGTTAAACAATCGTTGCTCCAAGACTCCTCAGCGCTGTGCAGGTAATCGTAAGCATTAATAAATAATACCTTCACTTTAAATTTAGCATTACTTTGCAACACATTGTTTTCATTTAATTTAAAGCTGTGGGTTCCAATTTTTTGTTTGTCTAAAAATACGTCAAAATTCCATTCTTGGCTCTGTACTAGCGTACTAAACAAGCACAGTGAAAGCAGCAGATTAATTTTTTGCATGTTTGGGCAATCCCGGCACAAAGGCGTTGGTGTGTTTAATGTAATCTGCGTAAGCAGGGCGGCGCTCGGTAATCGTGCTTTCCAGCAAACTGACACCGCTGACTTTAAGCAACAGCAGCGTCATCAATAGGGGTGAAATAATCGCCCACCATGCGCCAGCGGCCAGCGCCAGTAAAAAGAAGCCCCACCACACGCAGCATTCACCAAAGTAATTAGGGTGACGGCTGTAATACCACAGGCCGGTATTCAGCACCTGGCCTTGGTTGGCTGGATTGGCCTTGAATTTGGTTAATTGCCAATCACCAACTATTTCCCAATACAAACCAAACACGATTAAGACAACACCTAGGTAATCCAGCGCTTGAAATGGCTCTTCGCCATCCAGCGCGCCGTAGATAGACAGGGAAATGACCCACGCCAGCAATGCTTGTAAGGCAAACACGATATAAATGCTTTTAAACCAAAAAAACGGCTCATTATTGGCGCGTATCACTTCATAACGTTTGTCTTCATGGCCCCAGCCGCGCCAAGCAATGTGCACTGCCAGCCGCACACCCCAAATGGTGAGTAGGGTGAGAGTGATTAAAATGCGCGGGCTAGATTCGTAGCCCAGCAAGGCCACGGTATAGCCACCCAACAGAAAAAATAAGCTCCACATAATGTCGACATGGCTGACTTTGTCGGTAACTAAGCTGAACATCCAGCCGATCAGCGCAAATAGGCCCATGGCATACAAGCTGTAGAAATAAATTTGCCAGTTAAACATGTGAATTGTCCAGTAAAGTGTGTCTAGTCACTATGTCTAGTCACTATGCCTCATTCGTTTGTACTTGAATAGCCTGTGCTTCAGCATGTTCATGCCCATCAAATTTGCGTGACAGATGCACCAACAGCGGCGTAACCAAGCCCCAGCCTACTGCTAATACGATGTAGCTGGCCGGTGTTAAGGTGACGGTGACCGCGCCTAATTTTTCTGCCGCGTAATAAGCAATAGGCCCACCAATGACCCCAAGTAGCACTTGTGCTACACGATAATCACGCAGCCAGCGCAAGCTCACATTAAGTGTGCTGGCAAAGGCTATCCATAAACCAATAATCCAAATAGGCACGATTGCGCCACTCCAGCCATGCGCTTGGTATTGAATCACACCATGATTAAGCAATAGTTGATCAAACACCGCGCCGATAATAGTAGCTATCAACAATAGGCTAAGTTCACGTGCAGGCAGTGGCGTCCACACCAATTGCATGCCCACTAATATTAACGCCACCACAAAGGCTAACCATGGCAGCTGATAAGCCGCGCCCAGCACACAGATCAGCCAAGCGGCTTGAAACAACACAAAGTTAATAATGACTTTTGCTTTAGACATCACAGTATTCTCAATCCAGCGTAAACACTAAGTTAGCGTTTCTCAAACAAATAGTGGCTTACCCACCATTCTTGGCCGTTGTTGTAGCCAAATAACTCAGCACAGGCCATATAAAACATACGCCAGCGATTACGCCACAGCTCTACATGCTCTGCACCATAAGTGTCGGCCAGTATGGTCGTCACATGGCTTTTGTGCGCATCCATATTGGCTAGCCAAGCATTGGCGGTTTTTTCATAGTGCGTGCCATCCCAGCGCCAACGGTTAATGAGTTTTAAATCATCCTGAAAATACAAGGGCAAATCATCGCTCGGCATCATGCCGCCACTAAAAAAGTACTGGCTCATCCAGTCATCGTCACCTTGTACTTCAAAGGCATAGGGCGTGTTGCGGTGCACAAATATATGTTTAAAGAATTTGCCTTGCGGCTTCAACCAGTTAGCCACTTTGCCATACAACACTTGGTAATTGCGCATATGCTCAAACATCTCGACAGACACAATACGGTCATATTGTTCTGGCGCTTCAAATACGTTCATATCCGCCGTGATAATAGTCAAATTAGTGAGCCCGCGCGCTTGCGCGGTGGTGGTAATGTATTGCCGTTGCGAGTTGGAGTTAGACACCCCAGTGATTTTGGCATCTGGATACTTCTCTGCCATCCATAACGACAACGAACCCCAGCCACAGCCTAGCTCTAAAATATGCTGGCCATTGTGTAAATCGGCGTGGTCACAGGTTTGGTTTAACGCCAATACTTCGGCTTCGTCCAAGCTCAACGTATCCGGCAGCCAAAAACAGCTGCTGTATTTGCGGCGTGCACCTAAACAGTAATGGAAAAATGCCTCTGGCACTTCGTAATGTTGCGCATTGGCCAATTCAGGCAACGGTGCAATTTGCGCTGACGCATTCATGCCGGCAATAAATTGCATCAAATGCGCTGCCGTTACTTCACAATCGGCAGCCTGAATTTCTTTTAATCTTTTTTCACTGAGTTGACGTATGCCCTTACGTATTAATGCATCTGGCAGCTTGCCAGATTCGGCAAGTTTTATTGCTAAACTCATGAATTTAAACCTTTTTTAACATTAATTAATTGACCTTGATACACTACATCACCTGTCGGTTGCCCAGTCGGCGAACCGCCTACTGGCTCGATACTCACCGCTAAGTTGCTGTTTTTAAACTGCGCCAATACTGCTGAGGGCACCTCTAATGTCTTGTCGCCACGTTGTGGCAATAAACCTAAAGAGATGGGCTTGGCGCTATTTTCTGGCAATAACCATAACTCATAGGCATTGCTCGGCTTTTGCACCAAACTGGCCAAACTATAGGCATTAATGCGCGCTTCACCAGCTTCGTTTTGCTTCAAACTTAAGTGCCAGCCAGACTCAGCTGTTTTACTCGACAACATCGCCACCGCTTCATATTGCTCTGTGACGGCTTCTTTAGGAGATTGTAAGATTAAAAAAGTTGCAACTGAGGCCACAATTGCCGTCGATAAAAACTTAAATAGAGCAGACCAAGGCGTAGCTGATTTTTCGCGGCTGGCAGATTTGTTAAACAGTTGCGTTTGAATATTGGCCCACACGCGCGCATGGGGCGGTTGCGCAGGCAGGGTATCGACCATCACGTGTAAGTGCCGCTCCCACCACTGGATACTCAAAAGCCAGCTGGGCTTTTGTGCCACCAATTGCTCAAAGCGTCGGCGCGCCGCGCCTTTTAAGGTGCCTAATACATATTCTGCCGAGAGTATTTCTACTAATTCTGGATTGTCGTAACGCATTATCGCACTCCTGATAAGCATGATTTGAGCGCCATTAGCCCGCGTCTCACCCATGTTTTAATTGAGCCCAAGGGCTGTGCCAAGTGCTGTGCGAGTTGCTCGTGCGCCATGCCGTGAAAATAACTTAAGGCAATGGCTTGACGTTGGGTTGCACTGAGTGTTTGCATGCAAGACAGCAGGGCGTTCAGCTCTTTTTTATCGGCCATTTGTTCAAACGGCCCCAAATCACCACTGGCCCATTGTTCATAAAAAGCATCGTCGCCAATTTCTGCCTCTTGCGACCGATTGCGCAGCAGGTCAAAACATTTATTTCTGGCGATGGTAATCATCCACGTCATGACCGCGGCTTTGTCGGGTCTGTAATTTTGTGCGTGATGCCAAATATTAATATAAGTATCCTGCAAAGCTTCTTCAGCTAAATCACTTTTGCCAATAATTTTTAAGCAAACCGCATACAGCTTGGGGGAAGTTTGCTGATAAAGCTGCTCAAACGCAGATTTATCACCAAGTGCACTGGAAGATAACAAACGAAAGAGCTGGTCTGTGGCATGCAATGTGGTATCGGTCATGGTCTAGGAGGGGGTTGTCATTGTTAGGTTAGATTGTAAGCTAAATAATATTTAGTGCGCTATGCATTTAACGTGAAACATCCTCACGTCAAATGCATAGGCTTGTCATACATTGCAGCGCCATGCCATACGCTCTATTTTAAGCGCATAAATTGCACGCGTTGTTTATTGCGCCTCAGCCGGTTTAGCCTGCATAGGTGCTAGCTGGGTGGGGGCTACCGCTACGCCGGTGGTGGTTTCAATGGCGCGGTACATCGGTGCTAATTTGGCAAGCAGTTTGTTTTGTGCCGCAAACGGCACATTGTGCTTGTCCATGGCAAACTGAAACTGTTCGACTAAAGCATTAAAAGCAGCACGATTGACTTTCATATTGGCATGCGCACTTTTCATGTCGCGACCAGGGTAGTGGCAGCCGCCATTCAGCAATTCGCACATTTGCTCTACTAGCATGGCTTTAATAAAGGTTTGTTTTTCATTGTCAAAAAACGGCTTGGTGCGTGGGTCTTGCACCAGGCCTAGCATAAAGTCGTCCATAATGTTGACTAAACCCGCTTTGCCACCAAACGCCGCAAAGGTCGTGGTTTCGGTCAGTGGCGTATTGCCTAGGTTATTGTTCATTTCCATTGTTTCTGTCGCTGGCGTTGCCATCTCTTCTGCCGAGGTCATGGATGACAGGAGCAGGCCACTGAGTGTGGCCGCCAGTAAAGCTTGATGTTTGAATGTAGCGCGCATATTAAATTTTCCTGTAATGAGATGAGTTAGCTGGGGTTAAAAACCAAGCTGAGCGGATAAGTAAAACGCATCTTGTTTGCCATAATCAGCGCCCACGGCGTCTACCGTTGCAATGTTGCCGAGGTAAACATAAGCGGCTGTTAATGAAATATTTTTGGTGGGCGCGTAAGCAATAAATACATCAAACGCATCGTCCTCTTGTAGCTCTACTACATTGGCGCCACCAAACAGCGCGTCATTGGCAGGGCTACGTAAGTTATCCGGTTTCATGCGGTACTCAGCGCCTATGGCTAAATCTTTGCGCAGCAAGTAAGCGGCAGAGAGTTCTACCATAGGTTTATAACTGTCACTCTTGCTACCGCCAAAGCCCAGCAAGCCAAATTGATTGGCTTTGGTCATGCGTAAGGTGCCGTTTAATAACAAGTTTTTGTCTAATAACAATTTAGTGGCGGCAACATAAAAATCGGTGCCGTGATCACTTTTTGCGCCCACTACCGCGCTTTTAATAAAGGCTTCGTCATGGTTCTTTTTGTATTGCACACCTACGGCAACTTGCGGTACCCAAGTATCTGTATCCAATACAGCTTCACCTAGCACGCGTACTTTAACCCCCACAATGGTTTGGTCTAAGCGGTTGCGGCCGATGGCATCAGCGCCCAAGCCAGCGCGTACTTTGCTTCTTAAATCGCTAATGCTAAAACTTTGTTCGGTAATAGACAGCTCAACCCTATCGTAAAAGCCTAAGGTGATGCCGTAGCTGTTCAAATCAAAATCACTGCTGGTGGCGTAGGTGTAATGCAGGTTACCGCCAACTTCATTATTGGTGCCATAACCACCAATGACTGCCCATGGCGTTAAGCCGCCACCGGCTGCGCCTTCAAGCTGTGATACGCCACCGGTTAACAATAACTTGTTACTGTAGTTGGCATCGGCCGCATGGGCGGAGACCTGGCTGGCCAGCATTGCCAGCGCTAAAAAACTAAGCTGTTTTAATTTCATCGTAAAGACCTTTATCTATGTGGGTGGCATTAGGGTGTAAAAAGTGCACCATTCACAGTGCACACTAAGCATTACCTTGGCTTATACGTAGAATCATGATTTTTAGATTCAACCGTATGCGAATTAAATAATTTGGGTGCTATGTTATATACTGTGTTGTATACCTAGAGAATATGCCCATGAATAAAATCAGCCAATTTGCTACAGTCTTGCTCCTAGCGAGCAGTGTGATCTCAGCATGTACCACTACACCTAGCCAGCCTGCTGCCAATGCGCAACAAGATTGGCCTAGCTTCGGTCGCGATTTGAATAGCCAGCGTTTCTCGCCTATGCAGCAAGTCAATACGCAAAACGTGCAGAATCTAGTACAAGCGTGGCGTGCCAATACCGGTGTTGTGGCGACGTTTCAAGCCACCCCCATCGTGCAATCTGGCATCATGTATTTATCTTTGCCGTATAACCATGTGGTAGCGCTGGATGCGAAAACCGGCCAAGAACTGTGGCGCTATCAACATGACAGACGTAAAGAGTGGCAAATGTGTTGCGGCCCAGCCAATCGTGGCGTAGCGGTGGCGGATGGCAAAGTATTTGTTGGGACAGTGGATGCGCGCTTAATTGCGCTGGATGCGAAAACCGGCCAAAAAGTGTGGGATATTGATGTGGTTGAGCGTGATATTTTGACCGAAGGCCAAGATTCTCTGAATAAAAATGACCCCAACAGTGCACGCAAAGTGACCGGAGGTACCGGTGTAGGCTTGGCCATGGCGCCGGTGGTGTACAAAGGCAAAGTGATTATTGGTATTACCGGCGTGGGTTACGGCCTGCATATTGATAATCCGCGCTCGGATGCGCCATTAGGCGCAGTCATCGGCGTCACTGGGCGCTTTGGTCGCCCTGGCTTTTTAGCGGCGTATGATGTCAATAGCGGCAAGCGCATCTGGCAGTTTGATACCATTCCCGATAAGGGTTGGGAAGGGCAGTTTAAAGCAACGACCGAAGACGGCATCAGCTTAAACCGTACCATTGAGCAAGAAAAAGCCGATTTAGCCAAGTACCCGGACGCGGCACGTTTTGGTGGCGGCTCGGCTTGGAGCACGCCAGCCATCGATAGCCAGTCTGACATCTTATATTTTGGTACTGGCAACCCATCACCACAAATGAACGATGTGTCTAGACCGGGTGATAACTTGTATACCGTGTCGCTGATTGCGCTCAATGCGCAAACTGGTGCATTAAAGTGGCATTATCAGCAAGTGCCACATGATTTGTGGGGCTACGATTTAGCCAGCCCACCGGTATTATTTGATTACAAAGCCAACGGCAAAAGTATCCCCGCCGTTGGGCAGGCCAGCAAAACTGGCTGGTTTTATGTGCACAATCGCTTAACGGGTGAATTGCTGAAAAAATCAGACGCGTTTGTACCGCAACACAACTTATTTAAAAAAGCCACGTTTGAAGGCACTGTGGTCTACCCGGGCATACTCGGTGGCGCCAATTGGTCTCCGGTAAGTGTCGATCAAGTCAATCAACAAGTATTTGTGGCGGGCATCCATTCGCCCATCAAATACACTTTGCACGAAACACCGGGTAAGGATGGCGCAGCGCCCATCCGTTATGCCGCCAGCGAGCCTACCAATGACGCTAGATGGGGGCTGTTGTCTGATATTGATTTAGCCACTGGCAAAATCAAATGGCAAGTGAAAACGGCGCAACCCTTGGTGGGCGGCGTGTTGGCGACGGCGGGTAACTTACTATTCATGGGCGAGGGTGATGGTCACTTCAATGCTTACGATAGCCGTACTGGTCAATTGTTATGGCAAGCGCAATCACCTTACGGCGTCAACGCGCCGCCGATTACTTATATGATAGACGGCGTGCAATATATTGCCGTGGCCAGTGGCGGTAGCTCGATTTTTGGTTATAAACAGGGTGATGCGGTGCTTGTTTATAAACTCAAGTAATCATACTCTGCGCGACACAAGGCCACGTGCAAATAAGCGTTGCGCGTAGTTGCATCAACCATACTGCGCTGCATACAGTTGATTCAACACCTGCCGCGCGGTTAACCCTACCTCTGAAGCCGTCAGCCCAATCGGCCCTATACCGCTAGCCACCAGTGCATCGGCGGCAGCGCCATGCACATAGACGCCTAATTTTGCGGCATTCATACAGGACAGGCCTTGTGCCATTAAACTGCCGATAATCCCACTTAACACATCGCCAGTGCCGCCACTAGCCAGCCCTACATTACCGCTGGTATTGATAAAGCAGCGGTCATCGTCATCGCTAGCGGCAGGCGCAATCAAGCTGCCACTGCCTTTTAATACGCAGACTGCGTTAAATCGCTGCGCTAGCAAACGTGCGCTTGCGGCGCGTTGCAACTGGATATAGTCTACGGTTTGATTAAGTAAGCGCTGCGCTTCAGCCGGGTGTGGCGTGATAACAGTGGCGGCAGTGCGCTGCTGTAGCATCGTTTGTAAATCTGGGTGAAGGGCAATCAGGTTAAGGGCATCGGCATCTAGCAATACAGGCAGTGGCTGTTGTAAACAAAACGTCAGGCAGTCCAACGCGCGTAACGATAATCCTAAGCCTGGCCCTATCACATAGGCGGTGACAGGCTTAGTTTCATCGTGGAGCCAGTCGATGTCGCGGTACATGACCTCTGGTGTGTTGATATCCACCACGGGTGGTTGGCTTGCCAGCGACACCGCAAATACGCGGCCACTGCCACTAAGTAAGGCCGCTCTGGAGGCCAGCATAAGCGCGCCTAACATGCCATCGCTGCCGCCAATCACGGCTAGGCTGCCAAACTGTCCTTTATGAGCCGCTTTGTGTCTGAGCGGCAGCAAACCTTGCGCGTAGTCTGCGCTCAATGGGATGCATGGCGTAAGCGTTAAAGGCATAGTGCATTATAGCGCTACAACTTGCAGCATGGCCTTGGCTCACCGTAAACTAATATTAAGCTGTACTATTAAATAACTAGGTAAACTTCTAGGCATAAGCTTCTAGGTAAACTTGTTGGCTTTAAACCCTATTTAATTAAATTCTATTTACTTTCTAATATCGAGATACATTTGCACCATACTTTACGCGTTGCCACCTTTAACACCCACAAAGGCTTTACGCCGTTTAATGCCAGCTTTGCCTTACATCAACAGCGTAACCTGTTAAGAAGTTTGCATGCCGACGTCGTGTTTTTGCAAGAAGTGCAACATATGCACGATAAGCGCAATCTAGAATCGCTAGCCGCTAAGCAGTTGGAGTATTTGGCAGACAGCGTGTGGGATGAATACTCCTATGGCAAAAATTCTGAGTACCCAGCGGGTCATCATGGCAATGCTTTGTTGTCCAAATACCCCATCATCAAGCATCACAATACCGATATCTCCGCGCATGCCTCAGAAAACCGTGGCATGTTGCATTGTGAAATCGCCATCCCGGGCTGGGAGCAACCCTTGCATAGCATTTGTTTGCATTTAGGGTTATTTGCACATTGGCGCCGTCAGCAACTCACGGCGGTGGCTAAGTATGTAGATACGCATATTCCTGCGCATGCGCCGTTGATTATTGCTGGCGACTTTAACGATTGGAGCACGCTGTCTGGCAAGCGCTTTGCCAAACACTTGCATTTACATGAGGTGTTTGAGCACCATAAGGGTAAATCTGCGCGCAGTTTCCCGTCCTGGTTGCCCATGCTGCGGCTAGACCGTATTTATGTGCGCGGCTTTCAGGTGCAAGAAGCGCATGTGCACGCCGGTTCGCAATTTTTCAAAATATCGGATCATGCCATCCTGACAGCCACTATCAGAAAATCATGACAAACTATATCAATGGTAACCAGATTGAATTGCTGCGTGGCGGCAGCGAGTACTTTCCGGCGCTAGAGGCCGCCATTGCAGAGGCACAGCACACGGTATTTGTGCAAACCTACATCTTTGAACTGGACACTTCTGGCCTACGTATAGGCTTGGCTTTGCAGCGCGCCGCCATGCGTGGTGTTCACGTGCACCTAATGTTAGATGGCTTTGGTTGTAAAGGCATGAGTAAGGCCTATATTAAAACCTTAGCCACGGCAGGGGTTGAGGTGATGTTTTACCGGCCTAAAATTTCGCCATGGACCTTCAAAAAAAATCGCTTGCGCCGCTTGCATCGCAAAATAGCGGTGGTGGATGGTCGTGTAGCCTTTGTCGGCGGCATTAATATTATTGACGATTTTAATATTCCCGACCATAGTGAGCCCCAGCATCAGCAGCCGCGCATTGATTACGCAGTGCGGCTAGAAGGCGCTTTACTGCCCAGCATAGAACACAGTACGCGCAAGTTGTGGTTTCGTATGTCTAGGCTGTTCTTACAGCCCATGCACTACCGCAAACAACAACCTAAGCCACTCGCCGCATTGGCAGGCGAGGGTCGCCATGTTAAAGCCGCGTTTGTACTCAGAGACAATTTCTTGCACAGGCGCGATATTGAAGAGGCTTATTTAGAAGCCATACAGCATGCCAAGCAAGAAATCATCATTGCTAATGCCTATTTTTTGCCGGGCAGACGCTTTAGGCAGGCCTTGGTTAAGGCCAGCAAACGTGGCGTTAAAGTCAGCCTGTATTTACAAGGTAGCAAAAGTCAGCATGTGATTATGTTTGCCAACTATGCCTTTTATCACTATTTTTTAGCTAATCATATTCAGATTTTTGAGTACCGCAAAAGTGAAATGCATTGCAAAGTGGCAGTCATCGATGAGCATTGGGCCACGGTAGGCTCCTCTAATATCGATCCGTTTAGCATGCTGCTTGCCAATGAGGCCAATATTATTGTGCTGGACAACCAATTTGCTTTAGCGCTACGCACGGAAATTACGCATGCCATTCAAGCCCATGCCTTACCAATTTCGCTTAAAGATTGGTCAAATGCTGGCGTGATTAAACGCTTTTTCTCTTGGTTGATGTATGGCTTGGTGAGGCTGTTGCTGGGACTGATAGGTCGTTTTAATCATCATTAAAATATTAGAAAATTTTCTATCAGGCCTACCCTAAGACGACCGCTATGTTCTGTGGGCATAACCTAGCTGCTAAAACTAGACAACTGGATTAACGTGCTGGAATCAAATTGTAAAATTAAATATTCAAACATACCAAAGAATCTAATATGCGTTGTAGTGATAAGACAATATTTTCTTTGTATCAACATGTCTTGATCTATCTAAGATTATTGCCTTTACTGATAGATATTCTCGCTTAAATACTATTTCTAATAGCACATTATAATTTAATGGATAATTTATTTATCAATTATATACGTGTGTGATTTATAATTTTAATCTATACTTAATAGTATAGATGCATAGAATAATCGAAATTAAATCTGTTATTTCTAGAGCTTATTTTTATATAACTCATAACTATAAAATGGTACTCAATTGAAAGAAAAAAGGTCAAAAGCACGTTTATCTGCGGACAAACGTATAAAAGAAATTACCCTGATTGCTGAACTTATAATCGTAAAGCGTGGGTTTAAGGATATAACATTGCAAGAGGTTATTGGACAAAGTAGTATATCCCGAGGAACATTCTTCAAGCTTATACCTAACAAAGAAACACTACTTACTCACCTAGGTATTAAAGGCATTAATTATTGGCTAGAGCTGGTTAATAAGGCAGAGGCGTTTGAGGGCACAGCAAGAGAGCGGCTGCTGGTACTGCATGCTGCGCAAGTGATAGCCAGCAAACTTAATAATGTGATTTATAATAGCATTTTTATTGCTAATGCTGAGCTTAATAGACTTGCAGTATCCGCGCAGTTAAACTTAATTTTGGATGATCGCGTCGCTGAACTTATTCATTTTAACCATTCCTGTATACAACAAAGTATTCAAGAAGGTAACTTTGCGCTTAGCAAGCAAGGCTTAACGATTGATGACTTAGCCTATTTTATGTGGTCAAATAGATATGGTGCTACTGTATCTAGTCTCAACTACCTTCCACAAAATAATATCAGTAACTTATCTGAGAAATACAAAATTTTTATTGATACGCACATGGACTATATGCAATGGAAGCCATTGTCTACGGAAATTGATTATGACCGCGTATTAATGGATATCTTTAAAAAATTCTATAAAAAAGAAATTACGCAAATTAAAAATACCGATTTTGAAGGGGAAGTCCCTTCGATCACCGAGCAAGCTTTTTAGGCTGCACTTGCTTTTTGATTGGTTTAGTTTAAGGCGACTTTGTTAAGTCGCCTTTTTTTTGCTGTAGCCAATCATTGCATCACCACACACTTACTTTTCATATCTTTTGTTATCCAGCGTCGTCCTTCAGTATTTAATTCTACATTGAGTATATTTAAGCTAACCCTGCAAAAAAGTCTAGGCTTACCCCCTGCGGTAGCAAAATTGAAACCGCTAAATGTTGTGCGTACATCAAATAAATTCCTAGTAAAGATATTTTCTAGCTACTGAAAAAGGAGGGGGGAGAGGGCGCGCACTTTAAAAACATGAGTAATAAGGCTGGCTGACATATTTAGAACGTGGCTATGTAAACACTTATAGACTAAATTTCAGGCCGTAAAACTTAACAATTCATTTTAAACTATGTAATAAAACATACGCTAGCGTTCAAATAGCGTATGTTTATACCACTACAATTGCTGAGCGTTAGTCAGGATATTGTGGGTTACTTCGGGCGATATTTCGTAATAACAGCTCTTGGCGAGCGGCATCGCTGTTGTAACTATTAGAGTCTGACACTAGACCAACATCATCAGTACAGGTTGAGCGCTGTGCAACCCGTTTTAAAAATTGTGAGGCATCTGCGTCAGGTACATAGTAAACATCACTTCTACGGAACAGAAATAAGTTGTTATCAGAAATCGTAGTGGTGACAATAAGTTCGGTATTAGTAGATCTTGGGTATGTGTTTTCTATCACATCTGCCAGTGCACCAATACCAATGCCAGCAGTCCACACATCTGTATGGCGATTAATATTGCCATTCACAAATGCGGCAACACCAGTACCTAATGCCAGCCATTGACCAGGACGGTAATTAGATATGCCCTTATGGCGAATGACCTGTGCCTCATAATTACCTCAACATCACGGTTATCTGATTTACACACGCTGACAGGAAGTTGATTGTTGACTAAATGCGTAATGAGAAAATTACGGAAAGACACGTCAAACGCATTAGCACCTTGAATGCGCGGCACATGCATTGCACGATTTTTTAGAGTAGGGTTATCGTTAATTGCTTTTACTGTTTGCTCAACAATATTATTCGCCACCACATCCTAATGCTGTGCGGTCCGCGCCACTTTTTGTGTAGTCACTGGAAAGTTTTTAGCAATAGGCACTGGTGCCGTTGTACAGCCAGTTAATCCTAGCAGGATAGACGATATTATTAAGTGGTTGCGCAGATGCGTTTCAGTTCCTTTTGATAAAAGTGCTTGAGTTGATAAGAGTCCTCGTAACTAATTAAGATATTTTAGTAAATTTAATTTATGTAGCATAAACAGCCCATTACGGGCTGTTTTTATTTCTAAAACTCAATTGAGTATGTGAATTAGTTCTAATTATCACAACTAATTCCTTGACATTTATACATAAATAACTAAAAGTCATACATATAAACAAGATTCTAATTTGCTTTGAGTTTGTTTGTGTTCTAGGAGAGGGTTATGGCCAGTCCTGGGGTTACACCACAGTCTAATCAAAGAAGTAATATAAAAAAAGCCTATGCCGCCCGCGGCAGAGGTCTTGGTAACTTATGGCTTGTATATAGTGTTAAAACCAAATCATCATGGATATTGCCCAGCGATAGACAATTAATTCACTGGCTCTGCCTCGAGTCAAATCCTGAAGTTGAATCGTTCGATTTAGCCCCTAAACAAATTATTTCTCATGATGGCACTGAAACTAGGGCAACAGAGCTCGATGCAATTGTTATATTCAAAAATCGTCAGGTCCAGTGGCATGAGGTAAAAGCGGGTACCAATAAAAAAGAGCCTTCAAATCAATCTCAGTTCAATGCTCAAGCGGCAGCTGCATCAAAAGAGCACGTTGAATACAAAATCATTAATGACACCTATTTGAAACCAAAAGTTAGGGTTGCGCTCAGGTGGTTGAAAGCTCTTGGTTATGCAGATATTATAAAAGATCATCAACATACATCCTGCCACCGCGCTTTAGAAAACATTGTTAAAACGCAACTCAATGGAAACATACAACAACTAGTCCTTGCTCTTGAGGATTTTGACTCTTCAATTGTTTTAGGAGTGTTAGTTCGGCTTGCAATTGCTGGTATCGTAGAATTGAATTTAGAAAAATCCAGTTTTGGATTACAAACTCGCTGGATTTATCATGGATAAACAGCGCTCAAGTAGATCAGTACTCATGGCTTTAGCGCCCCCACTTGATTTATGGCCTGAAATTTCTCAGGAGTCTGTGGATGATGAATTAAAAGAAACTTTTAATAATCGTTGTAGAGCTATACGACTCTATTTGGAGGGTGAGGCTGTTAATACCATTCAAAAGAACACTGGCGTTTCTAGAACTTCTTTAACAGATTTATTAAAACGTTGTCTAGAGCCAGGTCCTGACGGAAATATACTAGGATACACGGCACTCATACCTTTCTTTAGACTTAAAAAGTATGAGCGAATAGCTGAGGTCAAACCTAAATTCAGGGAGGATCAAGGCGGGCTATCAGGGATATTTAAGCTGACACTAAAGAAATATCCAGACATTGAAAAAATTCTTACTGATCTTATATTAAAGAGAAATTCTTCAGAGTTAAGTATCCACGAGAAAAAAATTGCAGTTAAAGATATCCATAGAATTTTTCTAAAGCTACTATCGAAAAAAGGCATAGAGGAAAATGAGTGGCCGTTTTCTACAAAACACCAAGGTTTAACTAGTATCAAGAAATACTTAAATGAGGTATTGGATGCTAACTTCGTAAGAGGTGTAAGAGTTCGCGAAGAAGAAGACTCTGTTGCACATTTAGCTGTTGGAACAGGTAAAACAGCGTTTTTAAGTTTTGAAGAACCTTATGAAGCTGTTCAATTTGATGCGTATTGTATTGATGCTATTTTTAGTGCGGAGTTTGATACACCAGAAGGATTCAAGACCGACGTTCAGTTAGACAGACTATGGCTAATCACCCTTATAGAGTGCTTTTCAAGAGCGGTAATTGCTTATTCTGTTATATATCGTAGCCAAATTAGTGCAACTGATTTAGTTGATGTTCTTCGCAATGCGATTAACCCACCCGAACGGATGGAAATTACTCTACCAGAATTGAATTATCCAAAAGAAGGTGGTTTACCGCATGAGGTTATTCCACAGTGCAAAGGTGTTGTATGGAATATTATTTTTCTAGACGGAGCATTAGCGCATTTAGCCAATATTATTCAAAAAGATGTCAGAAACCGATTGGGAATATCAATAAATTGGGGACCTGTAGCACATTTCGAAAGGCGTAGCATCCAAGAAAGATTCTTTGAAAAAGTTGCTGGCGATATTTTTAAGCGACTTCCTTCAACTACTGGATCACACCCAAAAAGTGGTAGAGCAAAAAATGCTGAGGGGATTGCAGTCAAATACAAATTTTGGACTTCACCCGCTTTAGTAGACGTTTATTGACTTCCACTTTGTAACTTTTCAAACGCCATCGGACTCAGTTGATCAAGATGACTGTGACGACGTTTCCTATTGTAAAACACTTCGATATATTCAAATATCTCTGATTTG
>DASWSZ010000028.1:0-5356 GCA_036402395.1 Methylophilus sp. | reverse complement strand
GGATGTGCTCACTGGTTTACTCAATCGCCGTGGCGTGTTGCCACGGCTACACACCATGATTCAGCAGTCCACACTGGTATCTAGGTTGGCGGTATTATTGATTGATTTGGATGGATTTAAGCCTATCAATGACCAATATGGTCATGATGCTGGCGATGCAGTACTCATCGCCGTCAGCCGCCACTTAGAAAATGCGGTGCGCAAGGATGATTTAGTGTCGAGGCTGGGTGGGGATGAATTTCTGGTCATCCTACCCAAGGTTGCCGATGAAACGGTGGTGGGCTTAATTGCGCATCATTTAATTGAGGCTGTAGAAGAACCGATTATGTTTGGCAATCTACCACTGAAGGTGAGTTGCAGCATAGGCATAGCCCTGTTTGACCAAACGACCATCACGCCAGATGACTTGCTAAAACGCGCCGATATCGCCATGTATGAAGCTAAAGCTGCTGGCAAAGCGCGCTTCCACTTTTTTCACTCATTGCACACAAGCTAGCCTAATTACATGATGCAATGTCAGACATGGTGTTGAATGCACTGGCAGCGCCGGCATAAAAAAAGCGCGCATGTGCATGCGCGCTTGAAACATTGAACGCTAGCATTCGCTAACGCCCATCATTTTTGTCATTAAAAATCGTAACGGATACCAGCAATCACTTGA
Source organism: Methylophilus sp. (assembly GCA_036402395.1). GTDB lineage: Bacteria > Pseudomonadota > Gammaproteobacteria > Burkholderiales > Methylophilaceae > Methylophilus. The sequence continues at coordinate 4,695 of DASWSZ010000028.1, read as the reverse complement.
CGACCACGCCCAACCGCCATGCCATCCACGCGGCTAGCTAGATATTCTCTATCAGCCAAGTTATAGCCACTTAAGAAATAGCTAGCATTTGAGCCCACTGGTTTAAAGTTAGCAGATATATTGATTAAGGTATAAGCAGGAATATCCCCTGACAAGCCAGACAATGCAGCATCGGTAGGCCCTAAGGCACGGGTGAAGGCATCGGCTTGTTGACGGCTGACATAATCCAACCCTACGCGTGCATCAAACCCCACTGGATGTTGGTAACCTACGCTAAAAGAGGCAATATGGCGTGGCGCATAGGGCAGACGATCACCATCTACTATGCCACTGTCTGCATCCAACCCATCTTTAGTAAACTCGGCTTTAAAGACATTGGTATATGAACCTTGCAGATAAATATTATGCGGCGTGTCGTATAAGGTGCCAAAATCCACACGGCCAGCAAACTCTAAACCGGTTTGCTCGGTTTCACCGCCATTTACAAATCGACCATCACCATCATTCACCACCACATCGTCTACTTGGGTGTGGAACAGCGTAGATTCAAAGCGAATACCTTTGAAGTAATTTGAACGTACACCCACTTCCCAATTCACACTGGTTTCTGGCGCAGTTTTATCAATTCTCAGTTCATCAATATCACGGTCTGGGCGAGGCGGTGCAAAGCCTTTGTGCACACCCGCAAATACGGTGGTATTGGCAATGCCATTCCACGCCACACCAAAGCCCGGCAATACTTCGGTTTGACGATTGGTCAGCGTTGCAAATCCGGCATCGCCCTCTGCTTGAAGTATGGTGGTTTTGATTTTTAAATCCTCTACCCGCACACCTGGCGTCAATGACCAATCGCCTAAATAGAAAGTGTTTTGTGCGTAATACGCTTTAGATTCCACATCAATGCGGATATCTTCGCGGAAATCAGCGACGGCACCGGGGATGCCCGCGAGTTCTGCATTGGACTGCAAGAAAGACAAGCTTTGCGCACGCGCATCGTTGCCACGGAATTGGCGGCGTTTAATGTCTTCGTTATGAAAACGCATGCCTAATACCGCATCACTTTGAATACCAAATAGCGAATGTTGGAAGTCTAAACGTGGCTCAAAGCCATAGTATTGATAGCTACGCGGACGATGACGACCGCCGCAAGTTTCTGCATTAGCTTCTGTCGCAGTATCGTCACCTGGGCAACGCTCTAATACTGTGATTCCCGTTGCGTTGTCTTCTTCATCAAAGCCACCCGGGGCATCTGTTTGACGGAATGAACTACGGTAAGTATCTGAATAATAGGCTTGTGTTGACAGTTTTGCTGTGTCATCCAATTTAAAGATATGTTGCACCTGCAGTGTTTTACGTTCTTGCTTAAAGTGATCGTTTTTACCTGAGGGTGCTTGAAATTTGTCACGGGCGTAATCGACTTCACCCAAGCCAGTTTCAGAAATATGAGAGTCTTCTTTGTAATAGCCCACTTTTGCGATTAAGGTTTGGCGATCTGTTAAGTTAAGCTGACCTTTGACGGTGTACTCTTGCATATCAAAATCATGGTTGTCACGAATGCCGTCGCCTTTATTTTGCAACGCATCAATCATAATACCGCCTTGCTCGCCACCGTAACCAACGTTAGCATGCAAACCAGTGAAATCGTTATTGCCAGCTGTTGCTTGTACGCTACCAGCTAAACCATTTTTGGGGACTGGTTTGGTCACAAAGTTAATCATCCCGCCTATGGTTTGTGGTCCATACAAAATTTGACCTGAGCCTTTGACCACTTCGATGCGGTTGACACGTTGTAACGGCGTTGAATAGTGCGCAGAAGGATCGCCATAGGGTGCTAAGAATAATGGCATGCCATCTTCTAATAACAAGGTGCGAGAAGTACGGCGTGGGTCTAAGCCGCGAATACCAATATTAGGCGATAGCACAAAGGCATCTTCACCGACAATATTAATACCGGGTACATTATTCAGCGCTTCGCGCACGCTAAACGGACGACGCTCAATCAGCGCCGCTTCATCGACGACGTTAAATGAACCAGGCACACTTTCTAAGCGATCTGGCAAAATGCCAGTGACATTGATTTTGTCCAATGTGATCTTGCTGTCTTCGGCTAACGCATGGCTAGCGATGGCCGCATTGGCCAACAAGACTGCCACGACTATAGTCTTTAATTTTGGAAGGTTGTGCATCTGTATCTACTCCATAAGTGGTTTAAGTGCCCCACCAACTGAGGGGAAACCACCCATAGTGCAAATTCAAGGCCAATTTCGACTAAATTCAACAAGCCTTTGATTAATGAAGCATTATTAATTAGCGTGCTAATTAATAGGCAAAGCGATGGCTGATATGCATCACACAGAGCGATGCAATCACCCAACATCATGGCTGAAATCAACCTATAGACACGCGAATTAACCTCATTGCATGTGGCTGTTTTAGCCTTAAAAATAAGCTATTGGCTGGTTAACTGACAGTTTTGCTCCATGCCCTTAATATAAATAGCACAAATATTTAATGCACTTTTTGTTAGTTTACAAGCAATGTGAGTTTGGTGCAGATGCACTGCTATTGTGCGTATGAACTGTCTTGATGACAGGGGATTTTCTATGCTTCAGCCTATATATCTATATAAAAAACAATAGCTTATATTATTTAAAATATCTGGCACAGGCTTTGCTATGTTGGTTCTATGTTAAAGGTACTGATTGTTGATAATGATATTACGCGCAGCAAACCTCTCAAACAGTCACTTATTGATAACGGGTTTGAGGTCATCGCACATGTTGATGATGAGGTGATCTTGCATGATGTATGTTGTGAAGTAGAGCCGGATATTGTCATTATTGATACTGAATCACCCAACCGAGATACGCTAGAAAACATTTGTGTGATGTCTCAACACAAAGCACGACCGGTGGTCATGTTTACTCATGACGGTGATAAGGAAAAGATTATAGCGGCCACTAAAGCCGGCGTATGTGCTTATGTGGTAGGGACAATACAAAGTGAAAGGTTAACACCAGTGATTGATGCAGCCGTAGCAAGATTTGAAGAGACCAAGCAACTGCGTGAAGAATTGAGTGTGGCCACGCTGAAACTAGAAGAACGTAAATTGGTGGAACGCGCTAAGGGCATCTTGATGCGTCAGCGCAATTTAGATGAAGAACAAGCATACGCTATGCTGCGTGAGATGGCGATGAAACGCAAAATGAAGATTGCCGATTTATCCACGCAGCTGATTGAAGCGGCCAAAATGTTGATTATCTAAGCGCTTAGTCATACTTAGTTTTTGGATATACATGGCTTGTTTATTAAATTTTTGAATAGATAAGTGTTAAGCAATTAAGTAATAGCAGTAAACCGTAGGGGGCTTTCAACGACGAAAGCAACCGCATAAAACGCACAATACCAACGGCGGTATTGCAGCAAAGTTAAACACACAAGACAAAGGCGTCTTATTACACAGATTTTTTCTGTGCAGTAAGACGCCTTTTTTTATTGCATTTTTTATCATCATGAAGGAGCAACAATGCATCATTCGGATTTAGATCAGGCCACACAACAGCCAGTTGTCACTACAGAGGCCGCGACAGACAACAGCCTTAACGCCAGTCGTCGAAACTTTTTTAAACAAGCTGTTGCTGGCACTTTAGGAGCTGCTGCCATGATGAATATTGTGCCTAACAGCATCAAAACCAAGGCTTGGGCCGCGGGTAGCGATGCGCCAGAAATTAAAGAAGTGAAGATAGGCTTTATTCCACTGACCGATTGCGCGCCGATTATTGTCGCCGCCGAAATGGGCTTTGATAAAAAGTATGGCATTAAAATCACACCATCCAAAGAAGCGTCATGGGCAGGCGTACGCGATAAATTAGTCAACGGCGAACTGCATGGCGCGCACGTGCTGTACGGCATGATGTATGGCGTACAGATGGGCATCGGTGGCAAACAAAAAGACATGAACGTGTTGATGACCTTAAATCAAAACGGCCAAGGCATTACGCTTTCTAACCAATTAAAAGACAAAGGCGTGACCAGTGGCGCCACCCTTAAACGCTTACTCACCAACGAAAACCGCGACTTTACCTTTGCACAAACCTTCCCCACCGGCACCCATGCCATGTGGCTGTATTACTGGTTAGCCACTTATGGCATTAACCCAATGTCGGATGTGAAAACCATCGTGGTACCACCACCACAAATGGTGGCCAATATGCGCATAGGCAATATGGATGGCTATTGCGTAGGTGAGCCGTGGAATGCGCGTGCCATTCACGACAAGATAGGGTTCTCTGTGGCCACCAGCCAAGACATTTGGCCCGACCATCCAGAAAAAGTATTGGGTTGTACCGCTGAGTTTGTGGCTAAAAACCCCAATACGGCATTGGCCATGACCATGGCGATATTAGAAGCATCACGTTACATTGATGCCACCGTCAATCGTGCTGCGGTCGCCAAACTGATTTCTGGCAAAGCGTATGTCAATGCACCAGAAGAAGTCATTGCTGGCCGATTTGTCGGTGACTATGACAACGGTATCGGCAAAAAATGGAAAGACCCACACTATATGCAGTTTTTTAATGACGGCAAAGTGTCTTTCCCATACCTATCCGACGGCATGTGGTTCCTCACGCAGCACAAACGCTGGGGCTTGTTGAAGTCTGACCCTGATTACTTAGCCGTGGCTAAAAAAGTCAA
>DASWSZ010000027.1:0-15678 GCA_036402395.1 Methylophilus sp. | reverse complement strand
CAACTAAATGAAGACTAGTCAGAGCAACAAATCACGAATGTGCGTCGCACGTCACATTAAGCAAGCGTTTGCTGTGCCGTCGGTCATCATGTTAGCTATGCTGCATCAGTCATTGGCTGTTGCAGAGTCAGCGCCAGAGTGGATCTACACTGTGCGTCCCTACGATACTTTGATACAGTTTGCTAACCTGCATTTAATCAATCCAGACGATTGGCGTAAATTACAAACACTCAATCAGATTAAAAATCCTTATCGTATTCCGGCAGGTAGCAAAATTCGTGTGCCGCTTGATTTAGTCAAGCAAGGGCCAGTCAATGCGCAGGTGGATTCAATCATTGGTGAGGCCTACCTGATTAAAGCCAATCAAAGCAAGCAGTTGTTAACAGCAGGTCAGTAACTTACGGCGGGCGCTGTATTGCAAACCGGCAGTAAAAGTAAACTTAACGTGCGTTTTGCCGATGGCTCGTTGCTCGCCGTAGAATCTAACTCATCATTGAGCTTAGATAGCTTAAGTATCTACAGCGGTGGCGGCATGGTCGATACCAAAGTGAGATTGCAGCAAGGTAAAGTTGAAGTAGGCGCCAACCCCAGCCAAGTGCGTGGCAATACCATGCAAATACTCACCCCCACCGCGGTAGCGGCGGTGCGTGGTACTGAATTTAGGGTGTCTTCAGACGATAAAAGTTTTCGCGAAGAAACCTTGGAGGGGCAAGTCAGCTTAATTGCTGGCGGCAAGGAGGTATTAGTTAGTCAAGGCTATGGTAGCTTATCGCAATCAGGCAAATCGCCACTATCACCAGTGACTTTGCTACCGGCGCCTAATACCAGTGCATTGCCGACTAAGTTAACAACCGTGCCGCTGCAGTTTGAGATGACCGAAGAAAATGCGCAGAGCGTATGGTCGGGTAAGGTCTATAAGCAGGTTGGTCAGCATGGCCGAATACTGGCTGAGAGTGTGAGTCATGAAGGGCGCTTAGATCTTGGCGACATCCCCGATGGGCAATACACCCTTAAAGTACGTGCACGAGATAGTAACGGTTTGGAAGGTTACGATGCCAAGCACACCTTTGTGCTGGATGCGCGTCCATTTCCCCCACAATCTATTTTTCCGGCTGAGTCTGAGGTGTTGCGAGAAGCGACGCCAACACTAAGTTGGTCTAAGGTGGATTTAGCCAACCGCTATTTGATAGAACTAGCCAAGGACGCTGAATTTAAACAAGTTTGGCAATCGCAACAAGTGACGACCACAGAATTTACGCCGCAGCACAGTTTAGAAGCTGGTCAGTATTTTTGGCGTCTAGCCAGTATCGAGGGTGAGGATGTTGGACCTTACTCCCGTTTGCATGCGTTTGTCTACAAGCCTAAGCCTCCTGCACCTGACTTAAGTCAATTGAGCAATCAAATCAAAGACAATCGGGTATTTATTACTACGCTTAGTCCGCCGCAGGGTTTGATGTACGAGGCCGCTCTAGACAATGACATGAATCAGCAAAAAAATGTTTGGCAGGGGACAGGTTTAAATGGTCAATTTGATTTTCTTTTGCGCGAGTATGGTAAACAAACTTTAAGATTGCGCTTGGTCGATGACGAAGGCGTTGCCGGACCAGAGGCCAAGGTAGAGTTCTTTGCTTGGTCGCCATGGTGATGTAAAGTACACACGTTGATCTAATTATAGAAAAAACGTGAGGTGACGCCTATTCGTTTCAATGATTACAGCTCAACAGCATTGATTTTGCTGTGCTTGATGTTGCTCCTCCATATCACCGGTTTATTTACACGCGTCGATAATCTGATTTTTGACATAGGTCAAAAATATTATGTGAGTCCAGCACCTGACGATATCGTCATCGTAGCCATAGATGAAGCTAGCGTCGCACAGTTGGGTCGCTGGCCTTGGTCTAGGCAAGTGCATGCCAATCTTATTCATCGCTTGCAACAAGAGAAAACACGTGCCATTGGGTTGGATATTGTGTTTTCTGAACCCGACCAACACAATCTGGCGGCCGATGTAGAGTTGGCTAAGGCTATCCAAAAAGCGGGTAATGTCGTATTGCCGGTATTAATTGAATCTACCCGCGTCAATGGCCAGTTGCTTGAAACATTACCGCTCCCCACGTTAGCAGAACATGCGGCTGATTTAGGTCGCGTACATGTGGTGTTAGATGAAGATGGCATCGCAAGAAGTATTTATTTATTTGAGGGGGTGGGCGCGCCAGTGTGGCAGCACTTCTCACAAGCAGTATTGAATATTGCGCAAAAGCAAGCCTCACAAAATCAGTTTCAAACACAAGCGAATGGCATTATTTTTAATGAACATAGTATGTTTTCATTGCAACGGCAACAGCAAAAAAGGGTGAATTTCAGAGGGCCGCCGGGTCATTTTTCTACGATTTCTTACATACAAGTGCTTAAAAAAGAATTTGCACCAGGTTTATTCAACAATAAAATTGTGCTGATAGGAGCCACTGCTTCTGGTATGAATGATTTTATTCCCACGCCGGTATCAGGGCTAGGTCAACCCATGGCTGGGGTAGAGTTTCATGCCAATGTGTTGGATTCGCTGCGGCAGCATGGCTTAATTGATACAGTCTCCACCATAGTCAGCTTGCTGGTGCTCACAGCGCTGACATTACTGCCACTGGTGTGGATGCCTAAGCTGTCTGCACTACGCGGGCTCATCTCAACCTTAATCTATTTTGCATTGATTGCTTTGCTGGCAGCCATCTTGCCAAGAGCGTTTGGGCTTTGGATAGCGCCTTCCGCCGCATTATTGCCCATTTTAATTTCGTACCCAGTGTGGAGTTGGCGCAAATTGGAGGCAGCGCAGCGCTATTTGGACCAAGAGTTGGCTTATTTAAAAAGCCTGATGCTAAAAACGGATCTGAGTGATAATGCCAACTCCAGTTATGACAGTTTTGATGCGCGAATTGAGCAAGTGCGTGCAGCCGGGCAGCAGTTACGCTTTTTGCAAAATGACCGTAAAGAAGTGCTGGCATTTATCTCACACGATTTGCGTGCGCCATTGGCACGCGCCATGATGATTTTAGAAGGGCATCAACAACTTAAATCAAAGTTGCATGCGCCTTTGTCACAAGCTTTGCATTTGGCCGAAGATTTTTTGCAAGCATCGCGTGCGGAAATTACCAATAGAGCAGATTTTAAAGAGTTGGATTTTGCCGGAATCACGCATCAAGCGGTCGATGATGCATATGAAAGTGCCTTAAAGAAAAATATTACCCTAGAACGGCAAGTAGTGGATGGTCTGGTGTGGGTGAATGGTAACTTTGGCTTGCTGCAAAGAGCGATTTTGAATCTGGTTTTGAATGCGATTAAGTTTGCACCAGAACATTCTACCGTGCTAGTTAAACTGACTTATGAAAATCAGCAAGCGGTAATGAGTGTAATTGACCATGGACCTGGTATTTCTCAGGATGAGCAAAAACAGTTATTTAAACGCTTTAGCCGATTAAAAGGGGCTAGTGCCGCGCCGGAGGGCGCTGGCTTAGGCTTGTATTTTGTGCACACTGTAGCGGAAAAACATCATGGCAGTGTAGATGTAGAGAGCGATATCGGGCAACAAACCAGCTTTAATTTACACTTGCCGGTACTCAGTTTTCAGAAACATTAGCTGCTGAGCAGGATTAGCTATATAGCTTTATTTTAATTGGGTTTTTAGCGGTATATAAATCTTTATCAGCGGCCACTATCCATTCTTCGACATCATTAACTTGGCTGGACTCAGCAATGCCATAATTAAACGAGCTGTTAAATTTAGCTTGATTGTTAGTAGAATGTTGGTAATTGCTAGAAATTTTTTGTATTCTTTTTAAAATTAGTCTGGCTTTTTTTTCATTGGTATTGGGCATTAGTATCAGCCACTCGTCACCGCCATAACGAAATAGTTTGTCGCCGTAGCGTAGATTGTTTTGAATCAACATAGCAGTATTGACCAATACTTTGTCACCAATGTTATGGCCCCATTCATCATTGATTTGCTTAAACTTGTCTTGGTCTATCAAGGCAATGGTGGAGGCGTGCTGGTAGCGCTTGCTACGATTGAGCTCTTGTAATAGCGTAGAACTGAGCGTGAGTCTGGTTAGCGCGCCCGTTAAAGGATCACGCATGGTAAAGTCGCGCCACAATTGCTGGTTGAGCTCTTTGGACTCATGCATAAATAAATGGGCTTGCTTTTGAAACAGATTAAGCTGGTCAAATATGCTGGCGCCAGACAATGGATGATTGACGCGTATGGTTTCTTCCCACACTTTTTCTAAGTGATGTTTTATTTTGATAAAGCTGCTGAATAGGGTTTCTGGTAGGCTTAAATGTCGCAAAGTAGACTCATCAAATTGATAGAGATCATGTGGCGAAGGCGAGTCTTCGCCAGTTAAAATGCTACGCATTTTGATGATTAACCATTGATGACGGACTAACACCCAAGTACTCGTCGCCGATAGTAAATTCATCGTGTTACTTGCAATATCTTCGTCTGAGTAAGTCATCAATTAGCCCTATGTACAAAATAATTGTAACCACATCACTTATTCATACAAGGCATTTAATATTAATTAACAATGTGCTATGTTTAAAAATTAGCCAGTGCTGCAATGCTTATGAATTTATTTTGCGCTATAATAATGGGATTGATTTAAAAAACGTAAGCGGCATTTTACCAACGCTGCATTTTACAAACCCATAGCAACCAGACTTATGGATGCAGGCAAATTAGGAGGAAGTAATGGCAAATTTATTAGACCAGCTTAAAGCAATGACAACGATCGTGGCCGATACCGGTGATGTGGAAGCGATTAAAACAGTAAAACCAGTGGATGCCACTACCAATCCTTCATTAGTATTAAAAGCCAGCCAATTGCCACAATACGCATCACTGATTGAAGATGCGATTGCTTATGCAAAAGCACAAGGCGGCACTAAAGCACAACAAATTGACAGTGCAGCTGACAAATTAGCGGTGTTGATTGGTGCAGAAATTACCAAAGTAGTACCGGGCCGTATTTCTACAGAAGTGGATGCGCGTTTGTCTTTTGATTTAGACGCAATGGTGGCTAAAGGTCGTAAATTAATCAAATTGTACGAAGAGTCTGGTATCAGCAAAGACCGCGTATTGATTAAATTAGCGTCTACTTGGGAAGGCATCAAAGCCGGCGAAATTCTTGAAAAAGAAGGCATTCAATGTAACCTCACTTTGTTATTTGGTTTTGGCCAAGCGCGTGCTTGTGCTGAAGCAGGCGTATTCTTAATCTCACCATTCGTAGGCCGTATTTTAGACTGGTATAAAGCCAAAAATCCAACCACTGAGTACACACAAGAAACAGATCCAGGTGTGGTTTCAGTGCGCGCAATTTACGCTTATTACAAAGAACACGGCTACAAAACTGTCGTGATGGGTGCTTCATTCCGTAACGTAGGTGAGTTGATTGCCTTGGCTGGTTGCGATCGCTTAACAGTTTCACCTAATCTATTACAAGACTTAGCGGCAACAGAAGGTACATTAGTGCAAGTGTTGAAAGACACAGGCGCTACGAAACCAGCACCAGCCAAAATGACAGAAGCTGAGTTCCGTTTTGAGTTGAACCAAGATCCAATGGCGACTGAAAAATTAGCTGAAGGTATTCGTGGTTTTGTAGCAGATCAAAACAAACTAGAAGCGGCTTTAAGCGCTAAACTTTAAGTGTTTGTCAAGCGAATCATTGAATAAACAGATGATTCGCTAATTAAACTGCTTTAACATTGACATAATTGAGTAGGCAACTTAACATGTGCGTCCTGCTTAAATTCTGTAGTACGCTAGAAAATTAGCATTAGAAAAAATATTTATTAACTTTGGAGAACACCATGGCTCATACCCAAATGGCATTAGATTCATTAGATTTTGACGCAACAGTTGCTTTAGCAGCTACAGTTGCACCACACGTTGACATTCTTGAAATTGGTACACCATGCATCAAGCACAACGGTATCAAATTATTAGAAACTTTACGTGCTAAATTCCCAAACAACAAAATTTTAGTTGATTTGAAAACAATGGACGCTGGCTTCTACGAAGCTGAGCCGTTCTACAAAGCTGGTGCAGACATCGTGACTGTTTTAGGCTGTGCTGATATCGGTACTATCAAAGGTGTTATCGATGTTGCTAACAAATACGGCAAAAAAGCACAAGTTGACTTGATCAACGTTGCTGATAAAAAAGCACGTACACAAGAAGTTGCAAAATTAGGCGCACACATCATTGGCGTGCACACTGGTCTTGACCAACAAGCTGCTGGCCAAACACCATTTGCTGACTTAGCTATGGTTGCTGGTTTAAACTTAGGTTTAGAAATCTCAGTTGCTGGTGGCGTAAAAGCTGCTACAGCTGCACAAGTACGTGACGCTGGCGCAACGATCATCGTTGCTGGCGCTGCTATCTACGGTGCTGCTGATCCTGCTGCTTCTGCTGCAGAAATCACAAAAATCGCTCACGGTTAATTTAACCTGCATCAATAAGCAATTATTGATATGAGTAAATAAAAAACCCGACTCAGTAATGTGTCGGGTTTTTTTATCCTATAGTTAACCCATCTCATTAACCCATAGTAGAGCGCAAGCTTAGACTTAAATAAGGACATATTATGAGCAGTAGTCAGTCATTGATTTTAAACAAGTTAACCAGCATTCTAGCTGAAACAGACAATTCTAAAGCCGCTGAGCTTTTGAAATTGGTTGATGCGGCAGGCCGCACATTTATTGGTGGCGCGGGTCGTTCACTCTTAGTCTCACGCTTTTTCGCCATGCGTTTAGTGCATGCCGGTTATAACGTCAGCATGATAGGTGAAGTGGTCACACCAGCGATTAAAGCGGGTGATTTATTGGTATTGGTATCTGGCTCTGGCGGTACGGAAACATTATTGCCATTTGTTAAAAAAGCCAAATCAGTGGGCGCAAAACTGGTGGTGATTTCTATGAAAAAATCTTCTGCCATGGCCGATGTAGCTGATTTAGTCATTCAAATTGGTAACGATAACAGTTTCCCGCTCACTAAAGGCATGCCGATGGGCTCACAATTTGAGCTTTCAACGTTGATCTTCCTTGAAGCAGCGATTGCAGATTTGATTTTTGCTAAAGATTTAACCGAAGAAGGCATGCGCGCGATCCATGCTAACCTAGAGTAATAGTTTCTAGAATAAATTTTTAGGCGTCATTGCTGTTAAGTAAGCTAAAAACCCAAGTATATGTACTTGGGTTTTTTTATTGGGTAGCAAAGATTAAATCTACAGCGTTAATTTGTTGCTGATGCAGGGCAGAAGCGATGAGTGCACCATGCATATGATGCTGACTTAATCGCGTTAAGTCTTCACGATTGCGCACGCCACCCGCAGCATAGAGTTGATGTTGTTTTGCTAGTGATTGCATGGCGAGTATCGTGGTATGGTCTAGCCCTTTGTTTGACCCAACGTGATTGAGCGACATGATGATGACCTGGTCTGGCCAAAAGCGCGATTGACTGATGAACTCTGCAGGCCCTTGGTAGCCATGCGGCATAAAGTCTAAGGACAGGATATACGGCATTGTTAACAATCTGGTCAACGTAAGGTAATCGGACAAACTATTAAAACTCTCACTACCCAATACCAAGCGCAATGGATAGGCTTGCCAAACCGCAAGGTCATGGCTGTGCTTAATGCCTGCATCCAGCCAAATCGTGAGGTCGGGAAAGGCCGACAGTAGGGTACCTATAAGTTCGGCATTATTAGGCTGCAATGGCATGCGTTGTATGGCATTTAAATCTGCAATGTATAGCGTATCGAAAGCATAGATTGCTTTAAAAGCCTTTACAATATCTACTGGATGCGTGGAACTGGTTAGGGCCGATTGGATAGGCTGATAGCGGGCGCGCTGACCTTGTTTGGCATGCACCACCACACCATTTAGTAAATCAATCACAGGAATAATATGCAAGATGACACCGCAGGCTAAGTTGTTTGTATGTGAGTTTATCACTGGCGGCGGTTTTCAAGCAGCGCAATTACCCAACAGTTTGGTCTGCGAAGGCCGTTTGATGCGTGACGCTTTACTGCGCGACATTGCCGAGTTACCCGAATGGCAAGTCACGACTACCCATGATGTGAGGGTAGCGCCCTCAATGCTGGTGAGTAGCAGTATTGCGATGGATGCCGAGGCTGATATTTGGGCGTTGTGGCTGGAGTGCATGCAGCAAGCCGATGCAGTTTGGTTGATTGCTCCGGAAACAGGACGTGTGTTGCACAGACTCACTGCTATGGCTCAGCAACTGAACAAACAAATCATAGGCTGTGGGTTGGCAGCGATTGCAGTTACCACCAGCAAACACATGACTGCGCAAGTATTAAGCAACGCCAAAGTAAGGGCTATTCCCACTTACTTTTTTACAGAATGGTCTAGCGCATTTCTTGAGCACGACGCCACGCAGCAACGCTGGGTAGTGAAGCCTGATGATGGCGCTGGCTGTGAAAGCACTTATCTGTTTAACAGCGCCAGTGCAGCGATGGCGTGGTTCGCTACACATCCCATGCAGCAAATCACGCATATTATTCAGCCCTATGTGGCGGGCATTGCCGCCAGTGTTTCAGTACTGGCCTATGCTGGTAAAGTTAATTTGTTAAGTTGCAACTATCAAACCCTAGCGCAACAGCAGCATCAGTTAAAATACACAGGTGGGTTAATCAATGGTGCACTTGGCTATGCCGAGGTATTACAAGGACTTGTTGAACATATCCAACAGGCCATCCCTGATTTAGCTGGCTATTATGGGGTAGACGTGATTTTAGATGGCAATGACTTAGAGAAAGTCACTGTCGTCGAAATTAATCCGCGACTTACTACCAGCTATGTACACTTACGGGAGGCCATGGGGCATAATCCTGCCCAATTGATATTGCAGGCCATGTTACAAAAAGAGTTTGTGATGCCCAAGATTTCATTTAAAAAAGTAGAATTTCATGTCAACAGCTAAGCCAGCGATGATAGGCTGGGATATTGGTGGCGCGCACCTCAAAGCCGTACTGATTGATGCACAAGGCGTTGCCTTGCAGGTACTGCAACTGCCATGTGCGTTGTGGCGAGGCGTACATGAACTAAGCGAAGCATTAGATATTGCCCTGGTGGCATTGGCTAACCATCACTGCCTGCATGCGGTGACCATGACCGGCGAATTGGTGGATTGCTTCGTCAATCGCCAAGCTGGTGTGAATGCGATTGCTGAGATGGCCAAGCAAAAGTTAGGCGAACATGTGAGATTTTTTGCTGGCGAAAAAGGCTTTATGCCGTTTGTGCAAATGCATGATAATACAACGTATATTGCCTCCATGAATTGGTATGCCAGTGCGCGCTTTGTGGCGCAGCAACTTGAGTATGGTTTATTTGTTGATATGGGCAGCACTACTACCGATGTTATTCCAATTGCGTCACATCAAGTGGGGAAAGTCGGCCTGACCGATGCCGACCGTATGGCAGGTAATGCGCTGGTTTACACCGGTTTGGTACGCACACCACTCATGGCCTTGGGTCAGCAAGTCATGTTTAAGCAGCGACTATATCATGTGGCGGCTGAGCACTTTGCCACCACAGCCGATGTCTATCGTTTGCTTGGGCAACTGTCAGCGGATAATGATGTGGCTGACACGGCCGATAGCAACGATAAGAGCATGTATGCCTCGGCTAGACGAATTGCGCGTATGATAGGCCATGATGTCGAGGACGCGACTATGCAGGATTGGATAGTCTTGGCACAGGCGTTTAAAGCCTTGCAGCTAAGTCAATTAAGTCAGGCGCTGCGCCAAGTATTAGGTGATAAAACCATAACAATAGTGGGTGCTGGGGCAGGGGTTGCTGTGGTTGAAGAACTTGCAACTTTGCTGCACTGTCCGTTTATCAATGCCAATCGCTATATACTAGCGGCAGATGCCGCGCTTTATCAACGTGCTGTGACGTGCTTTCCTGCTTATGCGGTGGCACGCTTAGCCCAATAATATGACCATGATGCATCAACAGCTACTCCCTTATTACCATGACAGTGCGTTGCTGTTTAGCCGCATTAAAGACCAACATTGGCCAATTTTTTTGGACAGTGGGCAAGCCATTTCAGCCACCACGCAACGCCCCGGCAGTCAGTTTGGCCGCTATGATATTTTAGTGGCTGACCCGGTGATGACCTTTGTGACACAAGGTGCAATCACAACGATAATGGAGCATGGACATGTCACTCAGTCTGCAGAAGATCCATTTGCCTTGATTAAACAGGCTTTGTTAAAAACACCCACAGTGCGCAGCCAGCTACCGTTTACTGGTGGAGCACTGGGTTATTTTGGCTATGATTTGGCGCGCCGTATTGAGGACATGCCCTCGACAGCTAACGATGACATGCAGATGCCAGAAATGATGGTGGGCATTTATGATTGGGCGGTCATCGTCGATCACCAGCAGCAGCAGACGAGGTTGGTGTCACACCAACACTATATCACTGACGCACAATGGCAAGCGCTATGTACTGTATTTACAAGGACTATGCCGGCTACCCAGCCCAGACATTTTTGGGTGGATTCCACGGTGCGATCAAATATGGATGCGCATGAATATGGCGCAGCATTTAATCAGGTTAAGCAATACATCCACGAGGGTGATTGTTATCAAGTCAATTTAGCCCAGCGCTTTTCTGCCAGTGTAGACGGTGATGCATGGTCGTGCTATCAAACCTTACGTGCATTAAGTCCGGCGCCCTTTATGGCCTATATGGATCTAAAGTATGATGATCAACATGCGTTACAAGTGCTTTCAGTGTCTCCAGAACGGTTTTTACAGTTGATGGATACCGCCGTCGAAACCAGACCCATTAAAGGTACGCGACCACGTTTTGAAGACCCAGCGCAAGACATGGAGAGCGCGATGGCGCTGCTAACCAGCCAAAAAGACCGGGCAGAGAATGTCATGATTGTCGATTTGCTGCGTAACGACATCGGCAAAGTGTGTGATGTGGGCAGTGTAAAAGCCGAAAAGTTGTTTAACTTGCAAAGCTTTGCCAATGTTCATCATTTAGTCAGTTATGTGACAGGCAAGCTCAGCGCTGGCAATACTGCGCTAGATTTGTTGCGCAGTTGCTTTCCGGGTGGCTCAATTACGGGTGCGCCCAAATTAAGGGCGATGCAAATTATTGAAGAGCTGGAACCGCATCGGCGTGGGGTGTATTGTGGCGCGATTGGCTATATTGGGTTTGATGGGGATATGGATACCAATATTGCCATCAGAACCGCGGTCATTATTGATGACTACATTTACTTTTACGCCGGTGGTGGTGTGGTGGCAGATTCAACCTTAGAAAAAGAATACAAAGAAACTTGGGATAAGGCCTCTCATTTCTTAACAGTGATGCAACAATCCTTGCGTCAATAAGCGCTGGCTATTGATTTTAAACATGTGCTAGAGAAGCCTAATGTCACAATAATAAAAAATATCACAGCCATAAATAGTGTCACAACAATAACAGGTCCAAACATGAGACCAAAGGATAGCCATGTGGGTCATTAAATTAGGTGGTAGTTTGCTCGGTTCAATCGAACTCAGGCATTGGCTGGATTTGGTAGCGAGGCTAAGCGACGGCAAGGTGATTATTGTCCCAGGCGGCGGCGTATTTGCAGATGCGGTGCGTACCGCTTATGGCATGACTGCGATGAGTGAGACTTGTGCCCATGACTTGGCGGTAAACGCCATGAATCAATACGGCACTTTGTTGATGGATATGGAGCCTAACCTAGTACAGGCGCATAGCGAGCTGGAAATTGCTGAGCGTGGCTGGCAGCACCGCGGTGTGATCTGGATGCCGAGCCAAATGTTGCAACGGCATAATGAAGAAATCATGCACAGTTGGGATGTCACGGCTGACAGCTTAGCAGCGTGGCTCGCCAAGAAAATTGGCGCTGCGCATTTAGTGTTGGTGAAATCCACCTTGCCAGTGGCTGAGGCCCCCATGCCAGAATTGATAGAGCAAGGTTTGATTGATACAGCCTTCCCACACTTTTTTAAAGATGCAGCCTTCACTTGCCATATTGTCGATAAAGCAGATTACGCAGTATTTGCCAACGGTTTCACGGAGTCTGCATTAACGCAAGTTGGCTTGGCTGTGAAGGCATAAACCAATTAGCGTTGTAATTGTTTTTCAAACTTGCCGTAATGCAACATGATGGTGGGCAAAATCAGCAGGTTTAAAATGGTCGAAGTGATTAAACCACCCACAATAATGGTCGCCATCGGCCCTTCAATTTCGCGTCCCGGTTGACCACTGCCAGCCGCTAGTGGTAACAAGCCAAGCGCTGTCACCAACGCTGTCATCAAGACCGAAGGCAAGCGCTCGCTAGCGCCACGTATACACGTTTCTAAATTCCATACGCAATCTTCTGCATCCACCAAATGCTGAAAGTGCGACACCATCATAATGGAGTTGCGTAGCGTAATGCCAAATAACGTGACAAAGCCCACCAATGAGCCAAGCGAAATCCAGCCGCCGGTAAATAGCGCAGCCAGCACGCCACCGATGAGCGCAAACGGTAGGTTGGCAAAGGTGAGCAGTAGGTTGCGCAACTGACCAAACGCAATATACAACATTAAAAAGATGGCCACTCCAGCCAGTAGCGAGTGCACGATTAAATCTTCTCTGGATTGCGCATTGGCTTCGGCCTCGCCAGTAAATTCTAAATAGTTGTCTGCGGCCAGCCGGATGTCAGTGCGGATACGTTTTTTAACTTCATCGACAAAACTTTGCTGGTCGCGACCTTCCACATTGGCGGTAATGGTTTGAATACGTTTAGCGCCCGCATGCAGGATTTTGGAACGGCCATTTTCTTGCGTAATGGTGGCAATGTCTTTTAAATGTAGCAACTTCCCATCAGGATTAAACAAGGGTATCCGGCCAATATCACCAATATCGTCTCTGGCATCCTTATTTAACAATACGCTGACGCCTACCACGCGGCTGCCCATATACACTTGTGAGATAGGCACACTTTCGTATGCGGCACGTATGGTGTCCAGTACCTCTACCGGCTGTAAACCCCACACTGATAACTGGTCAGGACGTAGCCGAATCACCACTTGCGGTGTACCTGGCGGCGATTGCACCAAGACATCGGCCGCGCCTTTGGTGTCCGTCAACACACCCGCTATTTTTTGTGCATCGCGGTCTAAGCTGTCTAAATCACTGCCATAAACATTAATCACTACGCTGGCAGCATAGCCGGAGATGGTTTCTTCAATTCGCTCGGTCAAGAAGGTATTAATGGCAAAATTAGCGCCTACAAAGCCGACTTCGGCGACGCCGTCACCGTCTTCATCTTCAGGGTCGCCGGCCAATGCTTCGCGGATTTCAGACAAGATGCGGTTTTGTTCTTCGCCCGATAAAGTACCGATTTCAATTTCAAACTCACTGTAATGTGTACCAAACGTATCGGCGCCATTTTGCGCACGGCCTACCCATTGCGTCACCGATTTGACGCCGGGAATGGCGCGTATGGTGTTAGACACTTGCTTGCCCAAGCGCAACGATTCTTGCTCCGAAGTGCCCGGCACCGCCGTCATATGCATAATAAAATGGCCTTCGTGCAAGGCCGGAATAAACTGATTTTTAAATAGCGGTAACACACCTAAGCCGATGGCAATTGCCATAAAACTAATGGCAATTACCGCTTTGTAATTTTTTTCAATATTGGTCAGCGTTTGCACATAATGGCGCTTTATCCATTTAATCAACGGCGAATCTTCAGTGTCCAGCTTGGCGTTCCCCAGCATTAAATAACATAGGGCAGGGGTGAGCGTGAGTGCCACCACCAATGAGGCTAAAATGGCCGCAATATAAGCAAAGCCCAGTGGCGCAAATAATTTTCCCGCTACGCCAGACAAAGTAAGTAAAGGCATAAATACCAGTGCCACAATAATGGTGGCATATACCACAGAGCTACGTACTTCCATCGAGGCGTCATACACCACTTGGTAAATAGGTAGGGGTGTGACTAAGCTACGGTTTTCTCGTAAGCGTCTAAAGATGTTTTCGGTATCAATAATCGCGTCATCGACGACTTCTCCCAAAGCAATGGCTAAGCCACCTAACACCATGATATTTAAACCTATGTTGTAATAGCTCATCACTACAATGGCGGTCAGTAATGATAAGGGGATGGCGGTGGCCGAGATGAAGGCGGTGCGCGCGTTGAACAGAAATAAGAACAAAATGGAAATCACCAAGATAGAGCCTATCATGATGTCAGTACGCACACCCGCTATCGCGGTTTCGATAAAGTTAGCCGGGCGGAATAAGCCTTCATGCAATACGACTTTTTGCTCGGTCAGGCTGGGTTTGAGTGCTTGTAGCGCTTTTTCTATGGCGAGTGTGACGGCATGGGTATTAGCTCCCAGTTGGCCTTGTACTGATAAATAGATACCGGTTTCTTCATTAATGGCCGCCGCGCTAATGGAAGGCGCAGCGCCTTCCACTACTTGACCAATATCGCCTAACTTAATGGTCAGGCCATTTTTATGTAATAGCGTGGCTTTTGCCAATGTGGCGGGTGTGGTGGCTTGGCCTTGCGTATTGATGATAATGCGTTGATTGGCATTTTGAATATAGCCCGCGCCGCTGACGCCAGTCGCGCGTTGCGCTGCCAGTACCACGTCATTAATGTTGAGTTGATACTGCACTAATTTGTCGGGGTTAATTTGAATTTGAAATTGACGCACCTCACCGCCAAATACGTTGACATCGGCCACGCCGGGAATCGACAATAGATGTGGGGTGATGGTCCAATCCACGAGTGTGCGCAATTGCATTAAGCTAAGATGTTTGGAGGTTACGCCAAAGCCCAGCACGGTACTGGCAGAGGAGGTCAGTGGCGTGATGTTAGGAATAATGCCTTTGGGTAGCTGGCTACTTAAGGTGCTTAAGCGTTCAGCCACTACTTGTCGGTTACGGTATATATCGGTGTTTTCATCAAAAATCACCGTCACAATCGATAACCCGGGAATGGATTGTGAGCGTAGATTGATGATGCCCACGGTACCGGCGATACTGGATTCTATAGGTTGCGTGACTAAAGACTCTACTAATTCAGCAGATAAACCGGGTGATTCGGTTTGTATAATAATCTGCGTTGGAGAGAACTCTGGGAACACATCCAGATTGCTGCGCGTTAAGCTGTACAACCCGTAAATGACGGTGAGTATGGCTAAGCCTATGATGACTCCGTAAAAGCGGATAGAAAAACGTACGATGGCCGACATCATACGATTGCGCTTTCAGAGAGGTGCACTTGAGGTGAATGTATTTGAGAGATGCTCATGATGCAATTGCGTTGGCAAACTGTTATGTTATTTTTTTGGCTACGGCTACTTTGTGTAAGTGTTAAAAACCAAAGGCTAGGCTTAACCATTAAAAAACAAATGTTAGCCTGCGCCGAAATGAAGATTAATTTCATAAATTAATCTTCATTTTCATTTTTAATCAGGTACTTAAACTCTTCTGATAGAAGCAGTTGCGCGCCACTAGTCACGACCTCTGTATTAGCCGCTATGTCTTGATTAAACCAGCCTTCGTCCACTTCGGTATCGGTATTAATCGGTTTTCGCACAAATTGATGGTTGGCTTGTTTGACATATACCCAC
>DASWSZ010000026.1:0-10055 GCA_036402395.1 Methylophilus sp. | reverse complement strand
GCCTAAACGGCGCACGCCATGTTATCTTCAGATGCAGTAAATACTGTTATCGTGAAGATGAAATACACATGCAAATTGGTCAACATGTCCTAAAAAACAATCTGGTAGTGGCGCCTATGGCAGGCGTTACAGATAGACCTTTTCGTCAGTTATGTAAAAAACTAGGTGCCGGTTTAGCGGTGTCTGAAATGGTCACCTCGAACTCACTGCTGTATGGCAGTGAGAAAACCCGCCGCCGCGCCAATCATGAAGGCGAAGTCGACCCGATTTCGGTGCAAATTGCTGGCGCTGACCCAAAAATGATGGCCGAAGCCGCCAAATACAATGTAGACAACGGCGCGCAGATTATTGACATTAATATGGGCTGCCCAGCCAAAAAGATTTGTAATGTGATGGCAGGTTCTGCCTTATTAAAAGATGAACCGCTGGTGGCACAAATCTTAAGGGCGGTGGTTAATGCTGTGGATGTGCCAGTGACGTTGAAAATTCGTACTGGTTGGGACAAGCAAAATCGTAACGCTATTGCGGTGGCTAAAATGGCCGAAGACCTAGGCGTAAAAGCGCTTGCCATGCATGGCCGTACCCGCGCTTGCCTGTATATGGGCGATGCAGAATACGATACCATTGCTGCCGTTAAGCAAGCCATTAGCATTCCCTTAATCGCCAATGGCGACATTACCACGCCAGAAAAAGCTAAATTTGTACTCGATTACACAGGTGCGGATGCGGTGATGATAGGCCGTGCGGCACAAGGCAGACCGTGGATTTTCCGCGAAATCGAGCATTACTTGCTCACCGGCACCCATATGTTGCCGCCCACAGTAGAAGAAATCCACACCGTCATGTTAGAACATCTACATGATTTATATCACTTTTATGGCGATCTTGCGGGCATGCGCGTAGCGCGTAAACATATTTCTTGGTATACCAAGGGTTTAGCTGGCTCGGCCAGTTTCCGCCACAATATGAATACCTTGCAAACCATTCCTTTGCAGTTGCAAGCCATTGATGACTTTTTTGCTGAACTTAAATCTAAGCACGAGCGCTTGGTATATATCGATGAAAATAATCTTGATGACAATAATAATGAAGAACCCGCAACCCAATCTAGCGAGGCTATAGCTGCATAATGACCAATTCCTGCAAACTCACTGGCGCGATTAATGAATCGCTAGACGATTATTTTATGCACCTAGATGGCGAACCGCCGCATGCCATTTATGACATGGTATTGGGCTGTGTAGAAAAACCAATGTTGGAGTATGTGCTTAATAAGGTCGGCGGCAATCAAAGCAAAGCGGCCGAAATGCTAGGGCTAAACCGCAATACGCTGCGTAAAAAAATGGCACTCTACCACCTACAATAACCAGCAGATACACTGCATTGTTTAACCTCCTCCACTCAATCCGTCTTTAAAGTATCCATATGGCCATTATCAAAAGAGCACTCATCAGCGTATCCGACAAAACCGGCATCTTACAACTTGCCCAACAACTTACTGCCTTACACGTCGAAATTTTATCGACCGGTGGTACCGCCAAACTGTTGCGTGACCACCAAATTCCAGTGATTGAGGTCAGTGATTACACAGGATTTCCTGAAATGCTGGATGGCCGCGTTAAAACGCTGCACCCAAAAGTACACGGTGGCATTTTAGGCCGTCGTGACTTTCCAGACCACGTGGCGGCTATGCAAACGCAAGGCATCCCGAACATTGATATGGTCATCGTCAATTTGTATCCATTTGAAGCCACTGTCGCTAAAGCTGATTGCACGTTGGATGATGCGATTGAAAATATCGACATTGGTGGGCCAGCCATGGTGCGCTCAGCCGCCAAAAACTGGAAAGATGTGGCGGTGCTAACAGACGCTAGCCAATACCAAAGCGTGCTAGATGAATTACAAGCAACTGGAAAACTCTCTGAGCAAACCACATTTGCTCTATCGGTCGCTGCATTTAATCGCGTCAGCCATTACGATGCCGCGATTAGCAACTACTTATCTAGCATTCAAGCTGACGGCACGCGCAAAGCCTACCCTGACCAAATCAATACCAACTTTATTAAAGTGCAAGAATTACGCTACGGTGAAAACCCGCACCAAACTGCAGCGTTCTACCGTGATTTATATCCAGCACCGGGTTCACTAGTGAGCGCACAGCAATTGCAGGGCAAAGAACTCAGCTTTAATAATATTGCCGATGCCGATGCAGCATGGGAAACTGTCAAAGCGTTTGATAGCACGGCTTGCGTGATTGTTAAACATGCCAACCCTTGTGGCGTGGCCTTGGGCGCAGATGCGCTTGAAGCTTACAGCAAAGCCTTCAAAACCGATCCTACTTCTGCCTTTGGTGGCATTATTGCGTTTAACACGGTGGTGGATAAAGCCGCTGCTGAGGCTATCGCTAAACAATTTGTCGAAGTACTCATTGCATCAGACTTCACGACTGAGGCACTTGCGGTATTCAGCGCCAAAGCCAATGTGCGCGTACTTAAAATTGCGCTGCCTACTGGCGGTGATACGCCATGGGCACAAGGCCGTAATGCGCAAGACATTAAACGCGTCGGCTCTGGTATCTTGATACAAAGCGCAGACAACCATGTCATTAGCGCCAGTGATTTAAACGTCGTAACCAAAATCAAACCGACGCCACAACAAATGAGCGATTTGCTATTTGCGTGGAATGTTGCCAAATATGTCAAATCTAATGCCATCGTATTCTGTGGCAACGGCATGACCTTGGGCGTGGGCGCAGGCCAAATGAGCCGCGTCGATAGCACCAAAATTGCCGCCATTAAAGCGCAAAACGCTGGCTTGAGTTTAGAAAACTCAGTGGTCGCGTCTGATGCCTTCTTCCCGTTCCGCGATGGTGTGGACGTGCTGGCAGACGCTGGTGCGCGTTGTGTGATTCATCCAGGTGGCAGTATGCGTGACGAAGAAGTGATTGCAGCAGCAGATGAACGTGGCTTGGCCATGGTACTTACAGGTATTCGTCACTTTAGACACTAAACCCGATTGCGCACTTGCACTGCGGTGTGGCAAAGCAGACATCATTAAGTAAACAAGGAATGGCAACCATGTGGTTTGCCTTATTAAAGTGAGTGTATGAAAATCTTAGTCATAGGTAGTGGCGGCCGCGAACACGCGCTTGCTTGGAAAATCACACAAAACAAAGACGTTAGCCGCGTCTATGTAGCGCCGGGCAACGCGGGTACTGCCACCAATCCTGATATGGTGAATGTGCCGATTACTCAAGTAGATGATTTAGTCGCGTTTGCCATGCAAGAAAATATTGCCCTCACCGTCGTCGGGCCAGAAGCGCCACTGTCCCAAGGTGTAGTGGATGCATTTCGTGCCAAAGGCCTTAAAATTTTTGGCCCCACCAAAGCCGCAGCGCAATTGGAGTCCTCCAAAGATTACGCCAAAGCGTTCATGATGCGCCACAACATTCCCACCGCAGCCTATGCCACGTTTACCGATGCGCAATTGGCGCATGACTATGTCAACGCGCAAGGCGCGCCCATTGTGATCAAAGCCGATGGCTTGGCAGCAGGTAAAGGCGTGGTGGTGGCCATGACTAATGACGAAGCGCATGCCGCCATTGATGCCATGTTATCTGATAACAAATTAGGTGACGCTGGTGCGCGCGTAGTAATAGAGGAATTTTTAACCGGCGAAGAAGCTAGCTTTATGGTGATGGTGGACGGCAAAAATATTTTAGCGCTGGCCACCAGCCAAGACCATAAACGTTTATTGGACGCCGACCTAGGCCCTAACACAGGCGGCATGGGCGCGTACTCACCAGCACCAGTGGTGACGCCGGAAATTCATGCCAAAGCCATGCGCGAAGTGATTCGCCCAACGGTAGAAGGTATGGCCAAAGATGGAATTCCTTATACTGGCTTTTTGTATGCGGGCTTAATGATTTCACCCAATGGTGACATCAAAACGCTGGAATTTAACTGCCGTATGGGCGACCCAGAAACGCAACCGATTTTAATGCGCCTAAAATCCGACTTTTTAAGCTTGGCTGAGCATGCGATTGCTGGCACATTGGATCAAGCCGAAGCAGAATGGGACAGGCGCTTTGCCTTAGGCGTGGTCATGGCCAGCGCCAATTACCCAGACAGTCCAAAACTAGGCGACGAAATTACTGGTTTACCCACACAACTAGAAGATGCTTATGTCTTCCATGCCGGTACTACCTTAAAGGACGGCAAAGTGGTCACCAGTGGTGGCCGCGTATTGTGCGTCACAGCCTTAGGCGAAACCGTGAAATATGCGCAACAACAAGCGTATAACATTGCTGAAGGCATCCATTTTGACGGCGCACAATATCGCAAAGATATTGGCTACCGCGCCATCAAGGGTTAAGGGTCACCATGTCAACCACCAGTGAAATCAATGCCAAAGCGGTCTTTGAGTATCTACAAAGTTTACAAAACAAAATTGTCGAAGCAATAGAACTGGTCGATGGTAAAAACTTTTTGCAAGACAGCTGGCAACGGCCAGAAGGCGGCGGCGGTAATTCTTGCATGTTGGAAGGCGGCAACGTATTTGAGCGCGCTGGCGTTGGCTTTTCACATGTATTAGGCAGTAAGCTACCCCCTGCAGCTACCCTCGCCCATCCAGAAGCCGCCGGCCGTGCTTGGGAAGCCATGGGCGTCTCATTGGTGTTCCATCCGCGCAACCCTTATATCCCCACTGTACATATGAATGTGCGTTTTTTTGTGGCAAAAGCACCCACTAGCGATGCGATTGCCACGCGCGAAGCGCAAAGAAAAGTCGATACCAATGAGCACATATCCTCACAGGATTTGCGAGCGAAACAAGGCGGCAAGGATGAAAACGCGCAGACATTGCATCGTGATATAGCTGGCACGGATGTGCAGTCGAGACAAGGCGTTGAAGAAGGACTGGCGAAGATAGTACAACAAGTACAGCAAGCCAATCCTGATGAAAACAACACCGTCGCTGACGCACAAACGTCGTCAGATATTTGGTGGTTTGGTGGCGGCATGGATTTAACGCCTTATTATGGTTTTGAAGAAGACTGCGTACATTTTCATCGCACCTGTCGCGATGCCTTGGCGCCGTTTGGCGCGGAACTATATCCTGAATTCAAACAGCATTGTGACGAGTACTTTTACCTTAAACATCGTAAAGAACCACGCGGCATAGGCGGCATTTTCTTTGATGACTTTAACAAACTAGGCTTTGAGCACAGTTTTGCCATGCTTAAAGCGGTGGGCGATGCCTTTTTAAACGCCTATTTGCCGATTGCGCAACGCCGCAAAGACACGCCGTATGGCGAGCAAGAGCGAGATTTCCAAGCCTATCGCCGTGGCCGCTACGTGGAGTTTAATTTGGTATTTGACCGTGGTACTTTATTTGGTTTGCAATCCAATGGCCGTACCGAATCCATCTTGCTGTCGATGCCGCCCATCGTCAAATGGCGTTACGATTGGAAGCCAGATGCAGGTAGCGCCGAAGCCAAGCTGTATACTGACTTTTTGATTGATAAACACTGGGTTTAACCATGTCAATTGCAATATCAGCGGATTTAAAAGCGCAGGCCAACCTAGAAGCGCAAGCGCTGCTCGACTTTATTGATGCCAGCCCCAGCCCATGGCATGCGGTATCCAGCGTCGCTGCCGTGCTTAACGCGCATGGCTTTAAACCACTCATCGAAAATCAACCATGGCAGTTTAGAAAAGGCGGCCGCTACTATGTGGTACGCGATGGTGCGTCTATTATCGCCTTTGTCTTAGGTCAGCAACCTTTAGCCGAAAGCGGCATACGCATGGTCGGCGCGCATACTGACTCGCCCGGCCTGCGCCTCAAACCCAAAGCGGCTTTTGCTAGCAACGGCTTAACGCAGTTAGGCGTTGAAGTATATGGCGGGCCGATATTAGCCACCTTTGCAGACCGCGATTTAAGTCTGGCTGGCCGTGTTATGGTGAAGACGAGCGATGGCATTGCTTCTCGCCTCGTTAAATTTGACGAATCCATCGTTAGATTGCCCAACTTGGCGATTCATATGAACCGCGAAGTGAATGACAAAGGGCTGCTATTACATAAACAAACTGGCTTACCTTTGATTTTTGGCACAGTGGCCGATACGCCTCAAGCCCATGACGCGTTAACGCTTGCTATCGCGCAGCAATTACAACTTGAACCAGCTGATATTTTGACTTGGGATTTAAACGTCTACGATACGCAAAAAGGCAGCTTTTGGGGCGCTGAGCAAGTATTTATCGCCAATAGTCAGTTAGACAATTTGGCCTCATGCCATGCTGCCATTCAGGCATTAATCAGTGAAAAGAAACCGCAAGCCACCAGCGTTTGCGCGCTATTTGATCACGAAGAAGTGGGCAGCGAAAGCGCCACCGGTGCTGGCGGTAGTTTTATGCACGATGTCATCCTGCGTATCTGTAGTTCCACACAAACATCAGAAGAAGACCGGTTGCGCGCGCTGGCTCACAGTTTTTTTATCAGTGCCGATATGGCGCATGCGTTTCATCCCAACCATGCCAGTGCCTATGAACCGTGCCATCATGTTATGGTGAATCATGGCCCAGTCATTAAAACCAATGCCAATCAGCGTTACAGCAGCAATGCCGAGACTGCGGCGCGCTTTATTCAATTATGCGAACTAGCCAAGGTACCGTACCAACAATACGCGCACCGTACCGATTTAGGCTGCGGCAGCACTATAGGGCCGATTTTAGCCTCGGGGTTGGGCGTGGCCAGTGTCGATGTCGGTAACGCTATGTGGGCCATGCACAGCATTCGAGAAAGTGCCGGTGTGCTGGACCATTACTACATGATCCAAGTGTTGAAGCACCACTTTAAATCAGAAGCATAGCTTAATTTGGCTAATGGGCTAGATTTCTCGCTATAATCATCCAAAAAAGGGGAATCTACATGCAAGCCATCGAGCAACTGTTAGCTACACTATCTGCCATTGTATGGGGGCCGCTGATGCTGACATTACTAGTCGGTACAGGGCTATACCTGACCATACTGCTCAAAGGCATGCAGTTTCGCGCACTCCCACACGCCTTTAAATTAATCTTACAAAAAGACCGTCATCACGAAGGTGACATTAGCCACTTTGCTGCTTTGATGACTGCACTAGCAGCCACTGTAGGCATAGGCAATATTGTTGGCGTGGCTACTGCAATCACCTTAGGCGGGCCGGGGGCTGTATTTTGGATGTGGGTGACGGGCTTAGTGGGGATGGCGACTAAATACAGTGAGGCCGTTTTGGCAGTGAAATACCGAGAAAAAGGGGCACATGGCATGCGCGGCGGGCCCATGTACTATCTCAGCAAAGGCGCAGGCTTGCCATGGTTAGGTACAATGTTTGCGGTATTCACTGCCTGTGCTGCTTTTGGTATTGGCAACATGACACAAGCTAATGCAACTGCCAAAATATTCGAGGCGACCTTTAATATTCCTACCGTGGCGACTGGCATCGTGCTCACTTTGCTCACTGGCTTAGTCATTTTAGGCGGTATTCGTACCATCAGTAAATTTACCTCCTACCTTGTGCCAATCATGATAACGCTCTATGTCAGTTGCAGTCTGGTCGTGCTGGCCATGAATATGTCTGAAATTCCGCATGCCTTTGGCCTGATTTTTTATCATGCCTTTAATCCCGCGGCCGCCACTGGTGGTTTTGTTGGTGCCACCATTGCCGCTGCCATGCGCTACGGTATAGCGCGCGGCGTATTCTCTAACGAGTCTGGCTTAGGCTCTGCGCCCATTGCGGCAGCGGCCGCACGCACCAACGATCCAGTCAAACAAGCCCTGGTAAGTATGACGCAAACATTTATTGATACCTTGGTGGTCTGTACGATGACCGCATTGGTGATTTTAACTGCCAATAGTTGGACTGAAGGGGTGGGCGCAGCAGAGTTGACCAGTGCCAGCATGGCTGAAACCTTAGGGCCCAATGGCAATATCATTGTGGCAGTCTGCATCGCCTTATTTGCTTATTCAACCTTGATAGGCTGGAACTACTATGGCGAAAAAGCAGTGGAATATCTGTTTGGCGAGCGTGCCATTAAAATCTATCGCGTCACATTTACAGTCGCGGTGATGGTGGGCGCTATCACCAGCTTAGAATTTGTCTGGAATTTCTCAGATTTAATGAATGGGATGATGGCGATTCCCAACTTAATAGGCTTGCTTTTACTCTCCAAAGTAATCAAACAAGAAACCGATCGTTACTTCACCAGTATTAAAAAATAGTCGAGACTATGATTGCATGATGCAACATCGCGGAGCATGGAAAAATCGTTGGACATTTATGCTAGCGACAGCAGGCTCTGCTATTGGCCTAGGTAATATTTGGAAATTGCCCTATATGATAGGCGTCAATGGCGGCAGTGCTTTTGTATTGGTGTTTCTTGCTTGTATTTTCTTTGTCGGCATACCGCTGATGATGACCGAAATTATGTTGGGCAGACGCGCGCAGCAAAATCCTCTGAATGCGATCCAAACACTAGCCAGCGAAGCAAAGGCGAACCCTGCTTGGCGCTATATGGGCGGCATGGGCATGCTCACTGGCGTGCTTATTTTAGGCTTTTACAGCGTGATCGGTGGTTGGGTACTCAGCTATATCTACTTTGCCAGTGTAGGCACTTTCGACGGCATCAGCGTGGCACAATCCACCAACCATTTTGACCAACTACTCGCCTCCCCACTTACGCTGTTGTTTTGGCATAGCGTATTTATGTTGCTTACCATAGGCGTAGTGGCGCGCGGTGTCAGCGCTGGTTTAGAAAAAGCCAATAATGTTTTAATCCCTGCCTTATTTGCAATCTTACTTTTATTGCTGGGCTACAGCATGTCTGAAGGCGACATGATGACAGCAGCACATTTTATGTTTGCGCCAGACTTTTCAAAAATTACCCCAGTAGCAGTACTTTCTGCCTTAGGCCATGCCTTTTTTTCACTGAGTTTAGGCATGGGTTCTGTCATGGTCTATGGCTCCTACTTAAAACGAGACGTCTCAATTGCACGCACCACCATCTACATTGCCCTAGCCGACACCATGTTAGGCTTGCTGGTGGGTTTGGCCATTTACTCATTGGTATTTGCCAACCATTTGGCGCCCAATGCAGGGCCTGGGCTCATTTTTCAAACACTACCCATCGCGTTTGGTCATATGCCGGGGGGAAGCATCATAGGTATGTTGTTTTTTATATTGGTCGCCTTTGCCGCTTGGACATCGGCCATTTCATTGGTTGAACCCACCATCGCTTGGGTAGTGGAAAACACACAAGTGAAACGCAAATCGGCTAGCTGGTTATTGGGCTTATTGATATGGTTGCTTGGTGTATGCGTGCTGCTCTCGTTTAATTTATGGAAATCCGTCACACTAGTGTTTGGGCTAGGCATATTTGATACCCTAGACAAATTGACTTCAACCATTTTATTGCCGTTGGGAGGTTTATTAATGGCTATTTTTGCTGGGTATGTGATGAAAAAAGCGCATCTACAAGAAGAACTTGGCTTAAATCATCGCCATTTCAAACTATGGAAATTGACCAACAACCTCATTGCGCCTATCGCAATTTTCGCCATTTTTCTCTATCTTTTTGGCCTTGTGCGTTAGCGTCCGCTGGATGTAAAAAAGCCAGCTTTTTGAGCTGGCTTTTGCCTACCATCACTAGATTATAGTGACAATATCCATTTAACAATTGTCTTGATGTCTTCATCTTTCACTTGTGGGCTATTGGCTGGCATAGGCATAGGACCCCAAACACCGCTACCACCTTTTTTGACTTTATCGACCATTTTTGCTTCAGCTGTCTTATCGCCTTTGTATTTTGCAGCCACATCTTTATAAGAAGGGCCTAATACTTTTTTATCGATACTGTGACACGCTAAACAGCCACTTTTTTGCGCTAATGCTTTAGCCGCTTCTGCGTCCGCAGCGTTGACTTGACCAGCGAATAACATGGTAGCAGCTGCGATTGTTGATAATAAAACTTTCATGCTATCTCCTTGAATTACCGTTAAATTCACACCCAAACACTGCA
>DASWSZ010000025.1:0-4282 GCA_036402395.1 Methylophilus sp. | reverse complement strand
AGCCCGCATTTGCGGGCTTTTTTATCATTACAAAATATCTAGACCATTAAAACGCCCACTGTGCACGAACTGTATATACATCGATGTCATCAGCATATGAACCATCAGTTTTTTTCAGAGCACCACCGTCTAAGTCAAAGGTTTTGGTGTAGCCCGCCAACATACGTACATCTTCATTCAAATACCAGTTAAGTGATAATGATAGACGTTTGGCTTCACCGCCTGCTATGTTGTCATCTTGCAAGTCAATTTGATCATAACGACCTGCCACTTCCCAAGCACCCCATGTGCCTTTTTTCAAGTCAAAATTGCTTTTAGGACTCAGACGTTTAAATTCACCGTCAGAACCTTTGTAAGTCCGTGACTCACCAGTCAAGGTATAGCCTACCTGTGCATAAAACGCATCAAAATCTACATCTGCACCAGTTTTTCTGGAAACTGTTGATTTTGCATACTCACTTTGAAATGACAATGGACCATACATACCAGCCAATTCAAAAATACCTGTTTGTACATCATCCATGTTGTTGAATTTCGCATCAATCAATTTTAAGCTAGATAAATTGGTCGTTTTGTAGCTAAATTCAGTCGTTTTAGTGTTAGCTAAATTATCCTCACTCACTTTGCGATAACCATAGTTAGCACCTACGTGCAACACTTTGTCTGCCTCATTCACTAACGCGTAGCTACCACGAATACCAAAGCCACGACCTTCATCTTTATTAGAGGCCCCGTTCGTCATAGAATCACCATACAAACCAGTTTGTACATTCCAGTTATTGCCAAAGCCTTTTAAGTTAACACCAATCGCACGATCAAAATAAGGTACAGTTAATGCACTCACCAAAGAACGCTCGGTAAACATAATATCGTTTGAGCTTTCTTGAATCTCCATACTCATGGCATGTTTTTGGTGACCCACAGTCAACTCTAAAGGTGCTTCAAAACCGTGATATACCAAGAACAAGTCTTTAATAGAAACTCTGTCTCCGCCAAAGTCAGTTTCAATCATGTAGTCATAGTCTTTATAGACTGTGCCACTTAACGCAATACGACCACGACGAATTTCTGTGCCATCTACCGCTTCTTTACCACCAGCTAATGACTCATCACCGGTATGGTTAGAATAATCCGCATGCATACGGCCACCTAATTTAATACTAAAGTCGCCGTCAGCACCTTTAACCACTAAGCCCTTTTTACCCACTTCTAAAGTTGGGTTGCTTTTAGCTCTTTTTTCAGCCGCCTCTTTTTCACCAGCACGGCCTTTACGCAGCAATGTGCCCTCTTCTTCTGTTAACACACCTTTAGCCACCAAAGCGTTGACGATATCATCGGTAGAATCTGCTACGGCATTACCAGTTAAGCCAGCTAAAAATGCAGTTGAGAGCGTTGCAGCAACTAAGCTACATAATTTAATATTCATTTAAAATCCCCTGTTAGGTATAAATCACAATGTTTTTCAACAGGACGCATTTTGAGATTTAAATATGACGGTTTGATGACAAATACCTAAATAGTCCGAGGGGCTTGGTTGTAGGCAACCAATTTAAACGCCGTGCAACTTTCGCTACACGGCGTCTTTAAGTATTGATTACTCAAGTAATTTTACTGAATAACGTTAAACAAAATTATTAAAAGTTACAAACTGGATATTAACTTTCTGCACGCATATGTGGAAATAATATGACATCGCGAATACTAGGGCTATCGGTAATCAGCATCACCAAACGGTCTATACCTATACCGCAACCACCAGCAGGTGGCATACCATATTCTAGGGCACGAATAAAATCGGAATCGTAATACATGGCTTCAGCATCGCCCGCCTCTTTGGCTTTCATCTGCGCTTGAAAACGCGCAGCTTGGTCTTCGGCATCGTTTAACTCACTAAAACCATTGGCCATTTCACGCCCGGTAATAAATAACTCAAAACGCTCGGTGATTTCCGGCTGCTTATCAGAAGCACGCGCCAAAGGCGATACCTCTACCGGGTAATCAATAATATAAGTTGGCTGCCACAGTTGGCTTTCTGCGGTTTCTTCAAACAAACTAAGTTGCAGCGAGCCCAAACCGGCATGGTCAAACGCTTTCACGCCATGCTTAAGCAACTCTGTGCGCAAAAATGCAGCGTCGTTTAATTGTGCTAGGCTGTATTGTGGCGCATATTTTTGAATGGCACCGACGATGGTTAAGCGCTCAAACGGTTTACTTAAATCCACCTCTTTGCCGTCATAGCTGAGTACCGCTGTGCCACGCGCGGCAATGGCAGCAGCGCGTATACATTGTTCAGTAAAGTCCATCAGCCATTGGTAATCGGTATACGCCGCATAAAACTCCATCATGGTAAATTCTGGATTATGGCGTACGCTTAAGCCTTCGTTTCTAAAGTTACGGTTGATTTCAAATACGCGCTCAAAGCCGCCGACTAGCAAACGCTTTAAATACAACTCAGGCGCAATACGCATAAACATTTGCATATCTAAGGCGTTGTGATGCGTAATAAACGGCTTAGCTGATGCACCACCCGGAATCGGGTGCAACATCGGCGTTTCCACTTCTAAAAATTCATTCTGAATCATAAAGTTACGAATGGCTGAGACCACTTTGCTGCGCGCTACAAACGTGGCCCGCGTGTCTTCATTGGTAATCAAATCGACATAACGTTGGCGATATTTAATTTCTTGGTCTTGCAGGCCATGGAATTTTTCTGGCAGTGGGCGCAAGGATTTGGTCAGTAATTTAATCTCGGTGACATGGATAGACAGCTCGCCCATTTTGGTGCGGAACAAACGACCGGTGGCGCCCATGATATCGCCCAGATCCCAATGTTTAAATTGCTCATACAATTCTTCGCCCACTTCATCGCGTGCCACATATAACTGAATGCGGCCAGTGGCGTCTTGTATGGTGGCAAAGCTGGCCTTACCCATCACACGTTTCAGCATCATGCGCCCCGCCACAGTGGCAGGAATGGCTTGCGGGTCTAGCGTTTCTTTATCCACACCATCATACGCCAGTTGTAAATCTGCGGCTTTGTGTTGCGGCTTAAAATCATTCGGGAACACTGCGCTTTGATTGGCTTTGGCTGCTTCGCGCATCACCTTTAACTTTTCACGACGTTCTGCTATCACATGATTTTCATCCACATGCGGTTCAGTTACTTCATGTGTTTGGGTTACATCACCACTAGGCGCTTTTATTTCGTTCATACACTTATTCCATCACAAAATTGGTTGACGCCTGCCACATTCCAACACAGTGCAAGCGCGCTAATCCGTCATTTTAACAGTTTATGCAGAAGCTGTATTGTCAGCATGCAAGCCGCTTAATAAAAGGCTGGGTGACTGGTTGTAAAGTGACTTGTTGAAATTTAAACAAGTGGATTGCCGCGTCACCTTCGTTCCTCGCAATGACAGCAACACCAACGCTCAAGCTTCAGCAATCACAGCATAACCGTCACTGCGCGCGCGCAGCGCGTGACAGTCCAGTGTGATTAATCATTAGCCTCTTCCAAAAAGCCACTTATTCACCACACAGTCAATTGACCGCGTGTTACATCACACCACTAGACCTTATTGCCCCACAAATGTTTCAACTCCATTTCAGCACCAATCGGGTGCAGCTTGCCTTGCATTTGCGAGAAAATTAAGCAGGATTGTGTAATAAAAATTCACAATCCATTGTTTTTAAACACTAATTAAGCGTGGTGCAAATGTTGCTTATACAGCCATATATCGGGAGAACAGCGCAACATGAGTCAAACTACACACCATACACAACAGTTAAAAGACAATATTCGTTATCTAGGCCGCGTGCTAGGCGAGACGATTTTAAAAAAGGAAGGCGATGGCGTATTTACGTTGATTGAGGACATCCGCAAAGCTGCGGTGAAATTTCATCGCGAAAATGATCAGCAAGCTTCATTGCAACTTGAAAACTTACTCAAACATTTAACGCCAGAGCAAACCATTTGCGTGGTGCGTGCCTTTAGTTACTTTAAACACTTGGTGAATATTGCCGAGGATTTATATACGCAGCAGCAAACGCGCTTAAATGAAGACAATCTGTACCCCGGCATGTTGGCGCACTCGCTGGATAAAATGACACTGAAACATGTGACATTTGAAACGATAGATGCGTTTTTCAAAGATGCACTGATTTCCCCTGTACTCACCGCGCACCCAACCGAAGTGCAGCGAAAAAGCATATTAGACATTGAGCATACGTTGTCCTTTCTGCTGGCAGAACGCGGGAATTTGCTCTCTAAAAAAGAATTAGC
>DASWSZ010000024.1:0-16977 GCA_036402395.1 Methylophilus sp. | reverse complement strand
AAAGTAGTGAAAGAGGCTGATAGCAGTGTCACGTTAAGTCTCAACGATAGCTTTGATCGTGGCTGGCGCCGTGTCGGTCTAGCGCTAGACCGTGTCGGTTTTGTCACCGAGGACAAAGACCGTTCTAGTGGTTTGTTTTATGTGCGTTATGCCGATGTCGACATTGACGATAGCCCTAAACAGAAAAAAGGCTTATTTGAAACCTTAAAGTTTTGGGGTGACGATGAGGATGATAAAAATCCTGCTCCTAAAGAAGAAAAATCATTGGCTGAAAAGCTTAAGTTCTGGAAAGGTAAAGACGAAAAAACCGATCCTGCCAAGCAGTACCGCATTAAAGTGAGCGAGAACGAAGACGGTACTTCTAGAGTGAATGTGGTGGATACCGAAGGTAAACGTAACCCATCTACCACCGCTAACCGCATTATTGCCTTGTTATACGAGCAACTTAAGTAAGTGATGCGCTTTGCTTCACTGGGTAGTGGCAGCGCAGGCAACGCTACCCTAGTCGAGGTCAATCAAACCAGAGTGCTGGTGGATTGTGGCTTTAGCCTGCGTGAGGTGGTGTTGCGCTTGCAACGGCTAGCCTTGACGCCGGAGCAACTCACTGGCATTTTGGTGACGCATGAGCATGATGACCATGCCAAAGGCGTATTTAAATTGGCGGCTAAATACAAAATTCCAGTGTGGCTAACGCATGGTACCCATAGCATGTGTCAGCGTTATCTGCCCGACAATAGTCAACTAGATATCCGCATTATCGATAGTCACAGCCATTTTGCGATTAACGATATGCAAGTGACGCCGTATACCGTGCCGCATGATGCGCGTGAACCGACCCAGTTTGTCTTTGCCGATGGCCAGTATAAGTTGGGCGTGTTGACCGATGCTGGCTGCTCTACGCCGCATATAGAACAAACCTTAACTGCGTGTGATGCCTTATTGCTAGAGTGCAACCACGACCTACATTTGCTAGAAAAAGGCCCTTACGCCAAACCATTGAAAGACCGCGTGGGTGGGCGTTTGGGGCATTTGGACAATCAAACTGCGGCTACTTTATTAAGCAAACTGGACAACACTAAGTTAAAACACCTAGTGGCGGCGCATTTAAGTGCCAAAAATAATACACCTGACTTAGCCAAACAGGCCTTAAGCCAAGTGCTCAATTGTGATGCGGATTGGATAGGCATTGCAGATCAGGCACTAGGCTTTGATTGGCGCAGTTGTCAAAGTGCTTAGAGACCAATAATCATCATGGCAACACAAGTTAAAGAGTGCTGATTGAACTGAAAAGCACATCGTGGAGCTAGTCATAGCGCTGATTGAATATACATAAAAAAAGCCAACTTAAGGTTGGCTTTTTTTACATACTGATTACTTGAACTAAGAATGCTTAAACAAGCATTCTTAAGAAGCAAGAATTAGTTTGAAGCTTCTGGAGCGGCAGCAGCAGCATCAGTTGCAGCAGCAGCAGCATCAGTAGCGGCAGCAGCAGCATCAGTTGCAGCAGCAGCTGAGTCAGTAGCAGCGGCAGCAGCTTCTGTAGTTGCAGCAGCGTCAGTAGCTACTTCAGCAGCAGCATCAGTTGCAGCAGCAGCAGCATCAGTTGCTTCAACAGCAGCGTCAGT
This sequence comes from Methylophilus sp., assembly GCA_036402395.1. Taxonomy (GTDB): domain Bacteria; phylum Pseudomonadota; class Gammaproteobacteria; order Burkholderiales; family Methylophilaceae; genus Methylophilus. The sequence goes on along the minus strand of DASWSZ010000024.1, from coordinate 15,352 downwards.
TGCAGCAGCCGCCGCTTCTTCAGCAGGTTTTTCGCCACAAGCAGTTAAAGCAAGAGCTAATAATGCAGCTAATAGAGCAGAACGTGTCATCTTAAATTCCTTAATATATGGGGTAATGTTGATCAGATACGGAGAACTGCGCATACAGCCTACCGATTGCGCGAATTGTAGCAGTAAAATGCAGAAAAAATACACAAATTAGCGCGCAATAGTAAAATATTTTCAATAAAATATCGTTACTAGGCAACAATTTAGCGAAATATTCGCAAAATTAATCTACTTTGACCGTAAGTTGACTGGTTTCGCTGGAATAGCCACTTTGCTGGCTTAATATTTTCTGGCTCACTTCATCGCGTTGTTGCATCAAGCCACCAATATCTACCCAAGCGCCAAGCGGTGTCCTCACTACTGTAGATAGTTCTTCAAAATCAATAAATTGCTGACTATTTAATTGAGCAATGCGTGGGGTGATTTCCAGCTCTACTATATTGCCCACGGTACGCGGCCGTACCGCAAAGCCCGTGCTAATGTCTTGCCAGTCTGTAGTTTGTTGAAACTGTGCATATCTGCCTATTATCGTCACCCAGTCTTGCGTATAAGGCACAAGCTGGCCTACGCGAATAAAAGCGCGCTGGCCATCCAACACGGTAATAAACTGTTGTGAGGATTGTTGGCTATTGCGGCTATTTTGCTCGATATCAATGCGGCCACTATTACTAGGCAGGCGACGACCGTTGCTAATGACAACGCGGCCAGAATTTATCGTGCCAGATGCGCCAAAAGAGGTGCCATTAGACTGTTTAGTTTGGTTAGAGTTAACAGTAATTTTTCTATTCACTTGCGCCGCATCTAACTGAGCCACAATCGCTTCTATCTCGCGCATTTGTGTTGAGTCAGCGCGAATAATCAATTGGTTGTTCATGCCAGTGGCGGTGCCACCTAGGCCGACCATGGGTTGCACCACAGGTAACAAATCACTAGCAAAGCGATGTTGCAAGGTGAATATTTTAAATTCAAGCGCCGCTAGCGCTGGCAAGCTAATCAAGCAAAGTAATAGCAGATATTTTTTCATTGGCTTCATCAGGTTGTTAGAGTGTGCAATCGGTTAATAGTGCTTGAATAACGCTATAAACCAAGCTGTACCTTATAATCCGAGTTGGACTATGGAAAGCGCGCCGGCTGTTTCTTGCAGCAGCTCTTCAAAGCGCGTGCTTAAGCTGGCACAGGTATCAGGGTCATCCAAAGCAAATTTAAAGCGTGCCTGCTCAACATGAAAGCGCCGAATATAATGCACATCATCGGCAATGATAAAGCAGTCTTTGGCCACTTTAGCAAAATCGTTGGTGATATACACCTGCATTTTGTGGCTGTAAGTGGTGAATAGCGCAAACAAGCGCGGACAATGTTGCGTTAAGTAGTCGGCGCTGTGCAATATCATGGTCAAACTGCTATGTGTGTCTTGGCTAATAAAATGATGTAGCGAGTCATAGCGCGCCACACTGGCATAATCCCCATGCGTCAAATCTTGGTCAAAAATCACTAAGTTGGTGTGCGCTTGCTGAATAATCAGGTTAATCGCTGCCGCGTAATCACGCTCGCCGACTAGCACGGTGTTGGGTATCAAAGCGCTGTCTTCCATCGTGCTGTCCTTTCACTCTAATGTTAGTATTTAAAACTTCATGTTACTCAAAGTTTAAATAGCCCGCCAAATAATGTGGCAACAGCAACGTTGCTAATTGTTTCATCGTGGTCGCATCAAAGTCGCTACCATTGATAAAACGTTGATTCGCTAACTTCTGCATACAGGCTAGGCAAGATTCTGGCACTTCCATGCGCTCGCCATTTAAATAAAACGTACCTTGCCAGCATAGCATTTGTGAGGGCAAGCTTAGATAAAGCGTTTGTTTGCTTAAGTGTTTGGCAAAGGTGTTGAGCGAAATGTCATCAACCGCTTCAAACACAATATGCGGCTTAGGCTCTGTGAGGTATTGCCCTAAAAAATGGCCGACTAAGTTTTGATCCCAAGTGATGTTTTGCAGCATCTCACTCACTTTGTTCACCATCTGCATGCTGATATCAGCAGGGTTATTTTGTAATGCTAAATCCGGATCTTGGTAGATGCCATTCAACGCTAGGTTATCTTGCAGATAGCTTAAAAACTCATGCGCTAATTCTTGGGTTTTGGGTGCGCGAAACCCAATCGAATACGTCATACAATCTTCGCCCACCGCTGTGCCCCAATGCGCCACTTGGGGCGGTAGATATAACATATCACCAGCCTCCAGCACCCACTCTTGTTCAGTTTCAAAATGTTTGAGTATGCGTATCGGCGCATCCTCAATTAAGCTGACATCGCTTTGTGTGCTGATTTTCCAATGCCGCTTGCCGCTGCCTTGTAGTAAAAACACATCGTAGCTATCCAAGTGCGGCCCCACGCCGCCGCCATCCGGCGCATAGCTCACCATTAAGTCATCTAAGCGCGCAGTGGGGATAAAATTAAATTGCGCCAGCAAGTCAGCTGCTTCTGGCAATAAATGATTGACGCCTTGCACCAGCAAAGTCCAATCAGACTTTTTAGATTTTCCTTGCGGCAACTTGGCAAAATCCCGTTCGGCAAACGGCCTTTGCTTCACCGACCATTGGCCATGTTTACATTGAATAATACGCGCCTGCACGTCTTCCTCGCAGGCCAAACCGGCTAGCTCGTTGGCATCTAACAGGCCTGCAAAATTGGGAATGGCTTGCCGTATCAGCAACGGTTTTTTTTGCCAATATTCGGTTAAAAATTCCGTAGCGGTGAGATTGTTTAACAGCGTCAATGGTTGGGTATAGGTCGAATTCATGGCGCTATTTTAATCGCGTTTTTGTGAACGCAATAAAATAATTGCGCGCACTATACAAGTGGGTATATAGTGGCTTTTGCGTAATATTAATCATGACACATTGGGGGATGAATCAGATGAATGCACCAGAACAAGTCAAAACCTTTCACGGCGGCTGCCCGCACGATTGCCCAGACACTTGCAGCATGGTGTACACCGTGAAAGGCAATACTTTAATTTCAGTGACGGGCAACAAAGATCACCCCATGACGCGCGGTGGTTTGTGCGTGAAGTTAAAAGACTACGAAAAACGCCATTATCATCCTGACCGTTTGCTCTACCCAATGAAACGCACCGGCCCCAAAGGCAGCAAACAATTTGCGCGTATTACTTGGGATGAAGCGTTAGACGAAATCACCAGCAAGTGGAAAGCCATTATTGCAACGGATGGCCCGCACGCCATTATGCCCAACAGCTATTTGGGCAACCAAGGCTTGGTGCATGGCCTGAATGGTGGCGATGCTTTTTTTAACCGCATGGGCGCTACCGTATGTGAGCGCACATTTTGCGGCGAAGGCTCGTGTACTGCGTGGTTATTGACGGTGGGCCCAACGGCTGGTGTCGATCCTGAGAGTTTTGCACATTCTAAATATATTGTGATTTGGGCGTGTAATTCGGTCAGCACCAATTTGCACCACTGGCATATTATTCATGAGGCGCAAAAAAAAGGCGCCAAAGTAGTGGTGGTGGATTCTTACGCATCCAAAACCGCCAAAGAAGCGGATTGGCATATTGCCCCTAAACCCGGCACCGATGGTGCCTTGGCGATGGCGATGATGCAGGTGATTATTGAAGAAGGCTTGGTCGACCAAGACTATGTGGACAACTACACCGTTGGCTATGCAGAGCTGGCCGAGCGCGCTAAAACCAGAACGCCGGAATGGGCAGAGGAAATCACTGGCATTGCTGCGGCGGATATCCGCAAGTTTGCGCGTGAATACGCCACCACCCCGCCAGCGGCGATACGTTTAGGCGTGGCGTTGGAGCGCAGTTATGGCGGCAGCCAAGCTATCCGTGCCGTCACTTGTTTGCCAGCTTTGATAGGCGCTTGGCGTCATGTCGGCGGCGGTGCCTTGCAGTTCCCGGTATGGGAGCACCCCTATAAATTTGATGTGATTTCTCGGCCAGATTTAATTCCAGAAGGTACACCAGTCATTAATAACTTGCAGCTAGGTCGCGCGCTGACGGGTGAGTTAAACCTCAAAACGCCGCTTAAATCTATGATGGTGTGGAACACCAACCCCATCACGCAAGCGCCAGAAACCGATAAAATTATCAAAGGCTTAGAGAGCGAAGATTTATTTTTAGTAGTGGCCGAGCATTTTATTTCTGACACCGCCGCCTATGCCGATATTCTGCTGCCAGCTGCCATGGGCGCCGAAATGGAAGACATGATTTTGTCATGGGGCCATCTCTATTTAACTTACAACGCCAAATGCATAGACCCACCGGGCGAGGCCATTCCGAATAACGAAATCTTCAGGCAACTGGCCAAGCGCATGGGCTATGAGGAAGACAACTTTAAGTGGAATGACAGCGAGTGTCTGGAAAACTACGTCGATTGGAGCTCACCGACCTGTGACGGCATCGATTTGGCCTATATGCGTGAGCATGGCTTTGCGCGCTTAAAAGCGTTTGGCGATAAAGACGTGCGCGCACGTCACGCCAAAGGCGAGTTCCCCACTCCAACGGGCAAATGCCACTTTATGGTGGAAGGCGCTAAAAACTTTGTGGCTGGGCCATTCCGTCAAATGTATGACGGTTTGCAGCCGGGCGAAGATATCGACCCATTGCCGGATTATTTAGCCTCACGCGAAACGCCCGCCACTAATCCAGCGTTGGCCGCCAAATATCCGCTCAATATTATCTCGCCCAAAAGTCATGGCTTTTTAAACTCATGCTACGCCAACGTGGCTGAGAAAATTAAAGGGCAGGGCGAGCAGTTTGTCATGATTAATCAACTGGATGCTGATGCGCGCAATATCAAAGCGGGCGACGTGGTGAAAGTGTTTAATGACCGCGGTGCGTTTGAAGGCGTGGCGAGGATTTCGGATGATGTGAATGCCGGGATCATAGTGGCAACGCTAGGTTACTGGCGTCAACTGAATAACGGTACGGTGAATTGTATTAGCTCTGCGGAGTTTGGGGATATGGGGCACTCCACGACGTTTAGTGATAATTTGGTGGAAGTGGCGCTGAAATGAATGCTTAAATGACTATCCTCAGTAAGCTTCATTAGTGTGGTGCTAAGTACCACGTTTAACGTAATCACTGAACTCTTCAAAAGTAGCATTTCCAATTAGTACTGCAATGTCCCGAAATGAACAGTTGGCAGTTACGTAATGTGGTGCAACGATAAAGGGGCTTTCTAATTCAGGGTAGTAATAAGATATAACGTTTGTTTCAGGATAGATAATTGATGCAACACAGTCCTTTCCAATAAACTTTCCATGGGTTGGGTGAGAGGCCGCTTCGCGGAGAACACTCACAAGCGCGTTGCAGCGGGACTCAGGAGATGTCTTGAAATGCCATCTACGAAATCGCATAAGTGCTTTGTAGGCGTTTGTATCTTTTGCAATTGCTTTCTCACACCCAATTACAGCAATATTTAATCTTTTGTATGAGTTTTTTGCTCTCCACAGAGTTCGTTTAACTATAAACTCCTCAGATATGCTCTGTAATAGATTGCCTTTTTCGTCTTCTTGGTTTGAAAGTGATACATAAAATGGCGATGTATGTAAATAGCCAGATAAAGAGATGGTTATTGCATTGGAAAAGCCATTTGGCAGGGACTGTTTTGAAAATGCTTTTTCTAACTTTTCTTTTAAATCAATAATTATTTGACCAAGAGATAAGTGTGCTGCCTCCTGTAATTGGTCTACTATCCAGTAATCTGTTCGTAACTTTAGGTACTTATCTAGATATGCTAAACCCGTATAACCAATTACAAAGTGAGCGTCCACGCATGATACAGTTATTGCTTTCATAGCATGGTCGCTGTGCACACTACCGTCTGGATAAGTTAATAGCCGGTCAGATACAACCAATATAAAGTCATGAGAGATTGAATTAAGTATTAAAGTCATTTAACCAATTATCTATCAACATGATCTATTTTGAGCCCGATGATTGCCAAATTATCTAGCATTATTGATAGTTATTGAATGGAAATATTTTTATTCATTTGATAGTGTTGTCTTTTATGCTATTTAGATTAACTATTCAAAGAACACGACACCCCCTGCCGCTTATTTCCTGCGCGTGTTTCAACCATTGCGGGAGGCTTGCGCAACTCGACCAACCTAGCGATGCACTGCAATCGCAAGGTCTGGGACTCGAACAGTGCGCGCCTCTTAATCCGCAATGGCCTCACATGCTCGGCGCGGCAAAGGGGTTTGAAAGTCAACACCGGTTGAGCGCGTAACTTGGCTGTTTTTAAAACCAATCTTTCATACTCCGTCATTCCGACGGGAGCAACTGTTAAGTTGCGAACCACGGAATCCAGAGGGTTTTAGCTTACACATTCACTTTAAACTGGATTCCCGCCTGGGCGGGAATGACGGTGATAGTTTTACCTAACTTGCATATTGTTAAAATCTACGATGGCTAGTCATCACTAAAACCCTTGGCGGCAAGCCGAGCAACACAGTTAAGCAAAGGGTTTTCGTCGAGGACCTGTTTGAGTACCGCAACAGCTTATGGTCTGTGTAAGCTCTTAGGATGACAACTAAGACTGCGTAGCAGTCTGTTGCGGCGTAGGCTAACCTTTAGGTTAAGCGTAGCGGCCGAAGCCAATTCCGCAGACGCTTTGCTTTGCGAGTAGCGCAGGGAAGCTGTAAGCCTTGACGCAGGGTGTGGTTTTAGTTCCGGCATAACCTAAAGGTTAGCCTACTCTGCAACTTCGTTGTCTTGGGTTACTTTCTTTTCAGGCAGTTAAAAGAAAGTAACTAGCTGTCGGGCTACCCCCGACATGCTAAGCCTCAACATGCACAACTTTATGAGATGAATAAGCAAGATGCTAGAGATAGTTTTTCAATTTGGTTGAGTATTATAAAAATCTAAATCGTGGATTGCTTCGTCGCTTTGCTTCTCGCAATGACAGGTTACCAAATGTCCGTCACTGCGAGCGCATAGCGCGTGGCAGTCCAGTATCTGCAAAGCTTTTAGAATGTAGCAAGCTTAGCGCTTTGATGTTTTCATTCTTCCTAACATGAATGATAGCAAGATGAATTTTCACCTCAATTAGCACTCATAAAAGCAACTTCAACATGTAAAGCAAACGTAATGTCCTTATTAAATATAATCTTTTCCCTAGCCTTAACTTTAAACTTAAGCCTTGCACACGCTGACACCAGCCAGCGCTATCAACAATATCCACCTACCGCCGAAGGCATAGGCAAAGTCTACATGGGCCGTGAGATCTCGCATGTGATGGGTTACCAAGGGGCGGCTTGGTTAGAGCGTGAAAGCCGCGAAAAAGAGGAGCGCACCGATGTGCTCATCAACACCTCAAACTTGCAGCCGGGCATGGTGGTGGCGGATATAGGCGCAGGTACTGGTTTTTTATCGCGGCAAATGGCTGCCAAAGTAGGCGCTAGCGGTAAAGTATTTGCGGTGGATGTGCAGCCAGAAATGGTGGCTAAGTTGAAAAAACTGGCGAAGACTTATCAAAATATTCAACCGCTGTTATCGCAAGCCCGTGGAGTGGACTTGCCTAAGCAGTCAGTGGATTTAGTGATTATGGTGGATGTGTATCATGAGTTGGCGTTTCCTTATGAAGTGATACAAAGTGTGCTGCCTGCGCTTAAACCCAATGGGCGCTTGGTGTTGGTGGAGTATCGTGCCGAAGATGACCGTGTGCCGATTAAAGCCACCCATAAAATGAGTGAGGCGCAGGTGATTAAAGAAATGCGCGTGCATCCGCTCAAATGGCAGCAGACTTACCATGATTTACCATGGCAGCATATTGTGGTGTTTACTGCAGCGCCAGTGCGCGCTCATTGAGCACTGGTTTGTAAGAATCGGCTGACAACAATATCAGCGCGTACCGAATAGTTATTTAAAATAATACCGCTGTATAATTAGGCTATGGTGGCTGAAGAGAAATGTTTAACATAGACATAATCAATAAACATGATCAATAAAATTTTTAAGATTAAGTCAGCTTATACGAGAGTCTAGGCGTTAATCATCATGTGAAGTCATTTTTACAGGTAGTACTTTTAATATAAGGTAAATAATATGCGTAATAAAATCATTATCGGGTCTGTGTTAGTCGCGTTTGTGTTGGGCGGTTGCGCCAATATGACAGAAACGCAAAAGGGAACGGCAAAAGGCGCTGGTATTGGTGCCGGTGTCGGCGCTGTAGTGGGTGCCATTGCTGGTAAAGGTAAAGGCGCTGCCATTGGTGCTGCGGTAGGTGCGGGCGTGGGTGCGGTTGCGGGTAACGTGTGGACTAAGCGTCAGGAAGAGCAAAAACGCCAAATGGAAGAAGCGACTGCAGGTACTGGTGTTGCGGTCACTCAAACAGCGGATAACCGTTTGAAATTGGATATTCCTAGCGATATTTCATTTGCAGTCGGTCGTGCTGACATTCAATCTAATTTCAGAACAATTTTAGATACGTTTGCCACTAGTTTAAATAGCACGCCTAACAGTAATGTGACCATTATTGGCCATACCGATAGTACCGGTACAGATGCAGTGAACAATCCATTGTCATTGAACCGCGCTGCCAGTGTGCGTGATTACTTATCATCACGTGGTGTATCTTCTAGCCGCGTAACAATTGATGGTCGCGGTTCACGTGAGCCGTTGGTGTCTAACGATACCGCTGCCAATAAAGCGAAAAACCGTCGCGTAGAAATATTTGTAGCAGAGCCAGCACCAGTGGCAGCCGCACAATAAGCAATTAGTAGTTTAAGAAATAAATAAAAAAGGGCGTAAAGCCCTTTTTTATTGCCTGTAGATGATACAAAAATATTGAATAAATAGTGGTATGGAGGCTATTTTATCGATACAAAGCTTAGCCATTTTTATAGGGTTCAATCGCTTCATTAAATTGCCTGCAACAACGTTCACACGCTTCTTTACTGCTGCTTTCAGCTAATTTGGCTACAAAACCGTTACTTGCCCTAAACTGACACTCAAAATAGACATCGCCCTCGCTATCTTTAGTTTCAATCACTGTTGCGGGTAAAATATCCGCCACGGAAAATGGATGTTTAACTTTGCGTAGCGGGTAGATGAGCTCAACCAAAACAGTTGCATTTTGCAAGATGGATACCCGTATCACGGGAATATGCCAGGCATACAGGGCAGCGGTCATGCCCGCAATCCAAAACCCCAACAAGATAAGTGGCATAAACCAAGGTGGATACACGTTGGTATTTCTGGGTGGATCAATTGGTATCGTTGAAGCACCGTCCCTGATGAGAATATAAGTCATCAACGCGCAAAAAATCAGAAACGCTGTTGTGAATACCCACCCAAATAGGGCCATTCTGTTTCTAATCATCACATGTACACCTTAACTATACCTAGCCAATTGATCAATTAGCCCGTATGGCGGATGCGTTTAGGTAATCCGTCCCATAAAAACACTTTGCCAGTTATGGTAGTACGTTGCGTAATTAGCGCGCTAAAAATCATGCTGATTTATTTTAAACTTTATCTAAATTAAAACGGCAAAAATACGGCAGTGGCTAAACTCTGCGTGATGCGCGAAATCAGTCGTTGCGATTTTTCTGCCAACAAAAATGCAAACAAATCGGTACGGCCTATCATTTTGCCAAACTCGCGCTCAAAACTTAAGTTAACCGCTTGAGGGTTAGCCTCATTGCTTAACAGATACAGCGCTCCATTGGCGTTGCGGCTGGACGCTAATTTCCATGCGGCGATTTCAATATTACGTGCAACGTTGTAAATGCTTTGCGGATGGATGCTGTCGGTTAGAAAAAACGCTTTTTTGTGCCCGTGCGCTTTTTCTAGCATGGTGTAGAGGCCGACAATAAACGGCAACACGCGGTCGCCAGTGTAATCCGCTTTAAACGCCAGATAAATGGCATCGGTGCCTTGTAAGTTGTGGATTTCTTTAAATTGCCAACCATGTTGCGTTTCATTGTTAAACAACCAATCCACTCTTTTATCCGCGGTATCTTGGGTTTTATCGGCGGTTTTATCGGCAAAATAGGCGGTGCTTTTAGCTAACTCTTGTGGGTTGCGTTTATACAGTTTCCGCATCAGTATTTGCAAGCTTTGCCGATTTTCTGCCAGCTCAATATCCGCCATGCGGTCAAAATCATTTTTAAGTAGCTGATTTGCAGTGCCTGTGTCTTGGCGTGTGGGCATGGCTTTGCCCTCTGCTGGGGTTGGTGCGGGTACACTGGCGCAAGCCGTCAACGCCAAGCCAGTCAACATGCCTAGCCATGCGTTGCGCTTGCCTAAGGTCATGCAATTAAACTGAGTTGTTTATGTGCGATTCTTGCTTTGGGAAACAAGATGCTAAAGGTACTGCCCACTTCGATTTCGCTGTCAATTTTTAACTGCGCTTGATGACGGTTTAAAATATGTTTGACGATGGATAAGCCTAAACCGGTGCCGCCAGTTTCGCGGCTGCGGCTGCTATCCACGCGATAAAAGCGTTCGGTCAGGCGGTCTATATGATGTTGCTCTATGCCTATGCCGGTATCACGTACACTAAACACGGCTTTGTCGTCTTTTTGCTGCCATTCGATATAAATATTGCCACCTTTGGGGGTGTAGCGGATGGCATTGCTGACTAAATTGGTAAATGCGCTATGCAGTTCATTATGTGAGCCCAGCAGATTCAAGCTGCTATCGGCATCCAAATGTAGATGGTGTTGACCTTGGCTTAAGCCCCTAGCCTCGTTCAGCACCAAGCTCAACATATTGTGCATGTCAATTTCCATGTCATCGGTGCCACGCGCATTGCTCTCAATTTGCGATAGCGTCAGCAAATCTTCAATGATGCGGCGCATGCGCTCGGTCTGCTCTTGCATCATATTGAAGTAGGGTCTGGCGGTGGCCGAGACTTCGCCTGCCATGTCAGACAGCGTTTCCAAAAAGCCACCAATTACGGTGAGTGGTGTACGTAATTCATGCGAGACGTTGGCAATAAAATCCAAACGCATGACTTCTACTTTTTCTAGCGCAGACACATCGCGGCAAATCAGCAGTTTTTGTTTGGTGCCAAACGGAATCAGCTGAATCTCAAACGTGATATTGGAATCGCGCCAAGATTTCAGTTTGATCGGCACGCTGTAATTATCCGATTGTAAATAGCTCAAAAAATCGCCACTGCGTACCAAGTAATTAATCGGTTGCCGTTCGTCATGCGCTTTATTCAGGCCTAGTTGCTGCACGGCTGGTTCATTAAACCATTCAATTTCGTTTTTGTTATTGAGCACTACTACCGCGTCTGGCAGGGCGCTGGTGGCGTGCATAAAACGCTCTAAGGCAGAGCTTAACTGACTTTGGCTGCGCGATTGTTTGCGTTGCTCGTGATACAGCATGGCAAAAATATCTTCCCAGATGCCGCGGCCATTGGGCAGATGATGTAATACGGGCTTTTGTAGCCATGCATACAGTTTATCTAACCAATACAAATGGCCGATGAGATAGAGCAATACCACGCTGCTAAACAAGATTAAGGCGGTGGTGGTATCAGCAATAAGCTGCACTAACAAGCAGATTGCTGTCAGCGTAAGGAGGAGCCAGAATGCTTTCCAACGAATATCTTGCACAATTTAAATAGTTTAAAAAAATTGAAAAGTTATTATAGCGAGTAATTCTGCGCTTTTATATGAATGAATGATGACGCAGCCACTATTCAGTATTTTTTAAATCTATACGCAGCGGGGCTAGGCTATTTTGCTTGTAGGGTGCAGCCAAGGGTTCGCCCACAAACAAGCCCTGTGCTGGCCACAGTACACTTTTCCAATACGCTTCTATCAGCGTTTCGCCGGCTAAATAGTGCGATAGCAACACTTGTGGATTGGGGAATTTTTGCCAATGATTACATGGCTCAGACACCGTGCCAAAGCTGCCAGTGGCCCCTGCTTTTAACCAAGCATTGGCGTTCATTTGGCTATCCTTGCCACTGGACGTAATGATGCCACCATGTGAGGTTAAATGATCACCTATCGCGCCGGGCAAGAAGGTAAGTGTATTTAAGTGTTGCACAGTGACCTGACCGGTAAAGTAAAACATTACATCTTGTTTATGCCGGATAAACTCGGTTTTGGGTGAGCGCAGATAGAGTTTTCTGCTGCTTACAGTGCTGAAATCCTCAGGAAAAAAACGTTCCCTTGGCCTGCTTCTGGAGACATCGCTGGTTTTAACAAAATAACCAGTGGCTTCATTTAAGCTAAAACTACTTAATACGCCGCGGTCTATTAATGCTTTGGCTTCCTCTACAGAGTTGGTGGGCAATAGCATGGACGGTCTGATGTTTAAATCACTGTATGGCAGTAGTGAGCGGCTATTAAAATAGGCGCTGGCGGTGCCGGCGCCACATCCGTTTTGGCACTGCTTGTCGTCATAGCCTAAGGTGTATGCCGACGTAATTGAATTGCAACCGACGGCAAATGGGGTAGTCCACACCATGAGGATGGCTTGTATGTTGTCGTTTAGTTTTGCCTCTATACTGGCTTTAAGTGCAGTAAACGCTTCTACCGACATGCCGTCTTGTTGCCAATCGGCAATGCTGACGGCTATCATGTTTTGCTTAGGCACACCGCGGGCAGCAGCGTAGTAAGTGGCCACTTCAGTGCTATTCGCGTCGTTTTGGTTATACACCACTGCCAGATGCTCAGGTGTCAGTTGCGATGGGCGGTAGATGATGCTGCTACTTAAATCCTTGGCATGCGCTAAGCCTTGCAAGGCTAGGCTGAACAGGCAACATGTGAATAGTCGTTTGATGCTAATATTCATAGGCGACTCAACGTGTGTGTGATAAGTCATCATAACTGATGTTGCGGATGATGGGTGATGGTTTAACGAATAGGTAAAGGTCAACTATGACGGATGCACAGAATAAAACGCTATTGATTACCGGCGCTAACCGCGGCATAGGCTTGGAGTACGTCAGACAATATGCCGCAGCAGGTTGGCATGTCATTGCCTGTTGCCGATCACCCACCACTGCCAATGCCTTAAATGCATTGGCACAACAAGTTACGTCCATCAGGGTGGAAGCGCTGGATGTGGCCGACTTTGCCGCTATCCGCCAACTAGCCACTACACTGCAAAAGACGCCTATACACTTACTGATTAATAACGCTGGTGTTTATCCTGAGAGTGCGTTTGGCCATACAGACGATGACGCTTGGCTACATGCGTTTAAAGTGAATAGCATGTCTACGCTCAAATTAGCCGAAGCGTTTATGCCACATTTGGTCAAAGCTGGGGGTGCTAAGCTAGTGGCCATGACCAGTAAAATGGGCAGTATTGAAGACAACAGCAGTGGCGGTGAATACATCTATCGCAGTTCAAAAACCGCGCTGAACATGGTGGTGAAAAGCTTGGCGATTGATTTGACCAAATATGGCGTAGCCGTCGCGGTACTTCATCCAGGCTGGGTGAAAACCGATATGGGTGGCCCGCATGGATTGATAGATGTGCAGACCAGTGTGAACGGCTTACGTCAGGTGATTGCCGAGTTAACTTTAGAAGACTCTGGCAAATGGTGTGCCTACGACGGCAAGCTTATTCCTTGGTAAGCTTGATGGCTGACTTAAGCTTGGGTATCAGCCATCGCGAATCGGCAAAAAATAGCAGTACCTAGCTTATTATGCGTGCATCCCTAGGCTTATTTTTTAAACGGTACCCGCTCTTCTAGCTCATTGGTGTAATGCGCTATGTGTGAGGATTCCTGCGTTAAAAATTGCGCAATAGCGGCGGCAAAATCTGGGTGGGCAATCTGGTGGTAGGAGCAAGTTGGCCTGGGCGTAAAGCCGCGCGCTAATTTATGCTCACCTTGCGCGCCGCCTTCAAAATATTCGATGTGATGCGCAATACAAAATTCCTGCGCTTGGTAATAACACAGTTCAAAGTGCAAGTTAGGCACATAGCTGAGCGCACCCCAGTAGCGACCATACAGCGCATGCTGATGGAACAGGTTAAGGGCAGAAGCGACACGTTGGCCATCCTGCTCTGCCACCATCAGCACAATATTGTCAGGCATAGACTGGCCGATTTCACTAAAAAATGCGCGGGTTAAATACGGTGTGGAGTGATGCGCGGCATAGGTGCTGCAATAACAGGCAAAGAAAAAATCCCAATCTGCCTCGCAGATGTCCTTGCCTAAAATCCATTGACAAGTGACGCCAGCGGCTGCAATTTTTTTGCGTTCTTGCTTAATTTTTTTGCGCTTGTCATGGCTCAATGTAGCCAAAAAAGCGTCCATGCTGGGGTAATGTGCATTGTGCCAGCGAAACTGCACACCTTCACGTTTAAGCCAGCCTTGTGCTGCTAAGGTGTCGGCACAGCTTTCGGACGGAAACAGCACATGCGCGCTAGATAACTGGTGTTGATTCATTAGGGTCGTCAATGCTTCTAACATTAAAGTGGCCACAGCGGCATGGTCAGTGAGTAAGCGCATGCTGGTGACTGGAGAAAACGGGATGGCGCTGACCAGTTTGGGATAGTAAGGCATATGGTTTCTGGCATAGGCGTCTGCCCATGACCAGTCAAACACATATTCGCCATACGAATGGCTTTTTAAATACAGCGGCATTGCACCTACCAGCTTTTGCTGATGATTGAATACTGCCAATGGCATGGGTGTCCAGCCGGTGCCGTGCCCCACCGATTTAGACGTTTCTAACGCCGTTAAAAAAGCATGGCTGAGCAGCGGTGTGCCATCCGTCAACACATCCCAAGCCATGGCCTCCAGTTCTAGTAGGCTGCTAAAAGTTTGAACGGTAAGCTGCGTATGGGTGTGCATATAGCCACTTTAAATTAGCCAACGATAAATTTCTAGGGATATCTTGCTAGGGATGCCATTGGAAGAATAATTTCAAAGTACACAAGAGGTACATGCCATACTGGCTAGTGAATATGACCAAAATTGCGTGGGATGGAATGATTGTTTGGGTGTTAAACAGATGGTTCGGCCTTAGACAGCAGAGCCGCTAGACGCATCAACTTATACAAAGCTGATTTAGCCTAAGAATATTAGCTAGGACGTTTACGTATATTGGCCATTTGCTTGGTAGATTTGGCTTTGGCTTTGTTTTTAATTTCAGTTTCTGCATCCTGCAAGCGTTGGGCTTCCATTTTGGCTTCGGCCGCTTTTTGACGCTCTATGGATTTACCTTGCGCAAGCTCTAGCTCTTCTAGCGTAATAATGCCATTTTCATCGACATCCACATAGTTAAAATGCCTAGCCACTTGCGGTAAACACTGTGTCGCCTCTTCACGGTCTAGCGATTCGTCATTGTCTTGAT
>DASWSZ010000023.1:0-3456 GCA_036402395.1 Methylophilus sp. | reverse complement strand
TTAGATTGGTAGCGGCCATCAAGGGGGGAGAGTGCGTTAAGCGTGGTCAGTGACATAAAAGCTCAGATAACAATAGACATAATAAAACGCTATTTTACCTTAATTTGTCTACACGCAACGTTTAGCGCATGGATCTTAGGTATGAAGCGCTCATTGCGAGATCGATCACTGCGGTTAATTCGGCTAAGCTTGCGCCGCTGGTGGCTTGTACCGACATGCCTTGATGCAGGGTCAGTACATATCTGGCTAAGTCCTGACTATTACAGTCATTAGGTAAGTCGCCTTGTGTTTTGGCCTGCTCAAATCGCAGTGTCAGTGTGCGTTCTAGATTCTTCCTATAATCAATCAGCAACGCTTTAATTGCGCTTGCATCACTGCTGCAAGTGAGTGCGCCTTGTATGATCATACAACCATGCGGTGTTTTTGGATTGGTGAGAAATACCGCCGCTTGGCTGAGAAAGCCATGGATGGCTTGTGCTGCTGTCGGTTCGCGCATGGCCTCTGCAACAAAAGTGGTGAATTCGTTGGTATATTTATCCAACACTTTTTTGAACAGCGCTTGTTTATTACCAAACGCCGCATAAATGCTGGGCTTATTCATGCCAAGCGCCTCAGTCAGTTCAGCCATGGACGTACCTTCATAGCCGTAAGTCCAAAATACTATTAAGGCCTGTTCAAGCGCAGTGTTGGCATCAAAATGGCTGGGGCGACCGCGTTTCTTTATTGCTGTTTGCGAACTATTTTCCATGGTGATGTGTACTTAATTAGATAAATTTAACTATATTGTACCATTCGGTAATATATTTGTTGACATATTTATAGTGCTTAGATATTATTTATATACCGATTGGTAAATAAATATATTCAGGAGTCATTCAACATGGCAAATCAACAGAAAGTCGCTTTTATTTCAGGTGCAAATCGCGGTATAGGGTTTGAGACGGCTAAGCAGCTGGCAGCATTAGGCATCACTGTGATTATTGGTGCGCGCGACCAAGCCAAGGGCGCCGCTGCAGCCGCCCAGCTACAAGCCTTAGGATATGATGCACAGTCCGTGCACTATGATGCCAGCCAGCCAGACACTGCCAGCGCAGTATATGAATTTATTAACAAGCAATATGGCAAGCTGGACATATTGGTGAATAATGCAGGCGTCAGCCATGAACAATTGATGGGGCTCAATAACAGCAGCACGGTCAATTTGGCTACCTTGCAAAATACCTTTCAAATCAATCTGTTTTCCGTGATTGCCTTAACACAAACACTATTGCCGCTGATTCAAAAATCTGAGGCCGGGCGTATTGTGAATCTTTCCAGTATTTTGGCCTCATTAAATTTACATGCTATGAAAAACTCCCCAATAGACCCAGCCAAAGCCTTTGCTTATAACGCCTCTAAGACTGCATTGAATGCCTATACCATCCACCTTGCTCAAGCGTTGCGCGACACTCATATCAAAGTGAATTCAGCGCATCCGGGCTGGGTAAAGACTGCGTTAGGTGGAGAGCATGCGCCGATGGAAATCGAAGACAGCTATAAAACCAGCGTATTGCTTGCCACTTTAGGCAGCAATGGCGCGACAGGTGGGTTTTTTCACTTGGAGGAATCTTTGCCTTGGTAATTCAGCATGCGTAAAAAGATCCCATACCGTTTTCGGACCATGACCTTTGCAGGCGTAATGTCTTGCTGCACGGCACTGATAGTGTCAGGCATTATTATTTATTTGCGTGGCGGGTTGACTAGTGAATTTGTAAGCCATTGGCTAGCGGCATTTACTTATGCTTGGCCCATCGTGTTCGTGAGCATTTTACTGATTGCACCTGCCGTCAATAAGCTATTGGATTATTGCGTGGAGCAAGCCTAACAAGGGTAAGGTGTGCAAAATACGTTTCCTGCACACCTTTAAAACTTTTACCGGTGTGCAAATGTAGCCATTTGCACACCCTACACATTAAACCACCAGCATATCGACAAAGGTATTGACTGTTGTGGCTTCAAGTTTGGCTTGGTCTAGACATAAGGCCAATACTTCCGCTTGTTTGTTGGCATCAAAACGACGCGCTAAATTTACTTGGAATTTTTTCACCAACTCTGGAATACCTTCACCACGGCGGCGGCGATGACCAATGGGGTATTCCACGGCAACATTGCTAGAGCTAGTGCCGTCCTTAAAGAAAATTTGGATGGCGTTGGCAATCGAGCGTTTTTCTGGATTATGGTAATCCGCCGTGTATTCGGCTTTTTCCACACAGGTCATTTTGGCGCGCACTGCATCAATCCGTGGGTCAGCCGCGGCTGCATCTTCATAATCTTGCGCCGTGAGGCTGCCTTTTAACAGGCCTACCGCTGCCATATATTGTATGCAGTGGTCGCGGTCGGCTGGGTTATCCAATGGGCCAGTTTTGTCGATAATACGTATGGCAGACTCATGCGTAGTGATGACAATTTTGTCGATTTGCGCGATTTGGTCTAAGGTTTGTAGTTTGCTGCCGACTTCTGTGTTGAGTTGGAAGGCGCACTCTACTGCGGTTTGTGCATGAAACTCTGCCGGAAAGCTAATTTTAAACAACACTTGTTCCATGACATAAGAGCCATAGGGGCGTTGGAATTTAAAGGCATTGCCTTTAAACAGTACGTCGTAAAAGCCCCATGTTTTGGCGGTAAGTGCAGAAGGGTAGCCCATTTCACCTTGCATGGTCATCCACGCTAAACGTACCGCACGGCTAGTAGCATCACCCGCTGCCCATGATTTGCGTGAGCCAGTATTGGGTGAGTGTCTGTAAGTGCGTAAGCTTTGACCATCCACAAACGCATTAGACACAGCGTTGATAATGTCTTCTTTATTCCCGCCTAATAACTTGGTAACGACAGCGGTAGAGGCGATTTTGACTAAAATGACATGGTCTAAGCCGACGCGGTTAAAGCTGTTTTCTAGTGCCAGTACGCCTTGAATCTCATGCGCTTTAATCATGGCAGTCAGTACGTCTTTAATGGTCAGTGGCGCTTTTCCCTCCGTGATATTTTTGCGCGACATATAATCGGCTACCGCCAAAATGCCACCCAAGTTGTCGGATGGATGACCCCATTCGGCCGCCAGCCACGTATCGTTAAAGTCTAGCCAGCGTATCATGGCACCAATGTTAAATGCGGCTAAGATGGGGTCGAGTTGGTAATTGGTGCCGGGCACTTTAGCGCCGTTCGGCACCACTGTGCCCGCAATTACAGGGCCTAACAGTTTGGTACATGCTGGGTAGTCCAAGGCTTCAAAGCCACAGCCTAGCGTATCCATTAAACAGTTACGGGCGGTATCAAACGCTTCATCGGATTTGATTTCGTAATCGGCAACATAATTGGCGATATCAACAATCACTTGGTCGGGTGCTGGGCGGACATTTGAAATATGGGCTGACATAATACTAGTTACCTTTTATCAATTTATTAATTGGAAAGAATTCT
>DASWSZ010000022.1:0-6371 GCA_036402395.1 Methylophilus sp. | reverse complement strand
CTTTAGCGAGTTGATAGCCCCAATCTCTAAAGCCACCTTCGGTGTACTTCATGATGTTGCCTTTATGGGTGATGGTGACAGATTTGCGATTATTATCGATAGCGTATTGTATGGCCTTACGCATCAAGCGTTTACTGCCATCAACAGAGACAGGTTTAATGCCGATTGCTGAATTTTCTGGGAAGCGAATTTTCTTACGCATGCCCATATCACTTAAAAATTGGATGACTTTAGCCACTTCGTCGCTACCAGCGGCCCACTCAATGCCGGCATAAATATCCTCGGTATTTTCACGAAAAATCACCATATCGGTTGTTTCTGGATGTTTCACTGGGCTAGGTACGCCAGTAAAGTACTGGATTGGGCGTAAACAGACATATAAATCCAGCTCTTGACGCAATGTTACATTCAATGAACGTATGCCACCACCTACTGGTGTCGTAAGCGGACCTTTAATCGAAATCACATAGTCTTTCAGCGCTTTCATGGTTTCAGCTGATAGCCAGGTGTCTTTATCGTAAATGGTGGTTGATTTTTCACCGGCATAGACTTCCATCCAAGAGATTTTACGCTTGCCAGCATAGGCTTTGTCTACTGCCGCATCTACCACTTTAAGCATAGGTGGCGTAATATCAATACCAATGCCATCGCCCTCAATAAATGGGATAATCGGCATGTCAGGCACGTTGAGTGAGTTATCCGCATTCACCGTGATTTTTTCGCCAGTTGCCGGGATGTGATATTTTATTTCTGTCGATTTTGAAGCCATTGCACATTTCCTAACATGATGATTTTATTTAATAAGCCGTTTAACGTCGTATGCCAGTTTAGTCCGCACGAAAAGCATGCCACGTTAAAAGACTTTATTCCCATTCCTGATGTATATGCGGCCGGTAGGCTAGACACCGATTCAGAAGGTTTACTTATTTTAACCGATGATGGTGCATTACAACATCGTTTAAGTCACCCCAAGCACAAAGAAATCAAAACCTATTGGGCGCAGGTAGAAGGTGCTGCTACAGAAGCAGATTTGATGCCACTTTTAAGTGGCGTGGATTTGGGCGATTTTGTCACGCAACCGGCACAGGTGCGCATTATGGATGAGCCAGCAACACTATGGCCAAGAACCCCGCCCATCCGTGAGCGTAAAGCCATCCCGACCACATGGCTGGAAATTAAAATTGCCGAAGGCAAGAATCGCCAAGTGCGGCGCATGACCGCTAGCATAGGGTTTCCCACCTTGCGCTTGATTCGTTATGCTATTGGTGACTACAACTTGGATGGCATTTTGCTTGGGCATTATCAACAGATTCAATACAAAGGGTAACGCATGAAGCCAGTGGTTGTTTTTCGTCACGCTAGAACTGAAGGTGCGGGCTATTTAGGCACGTTTTTGGAGCAGCATGACATTCCTTGGTGCGAGGTGCGCATTGACTTAGGGCAGTCTATTCCAGCGTCGGTTCATGATTATAGTGGGCTGGTGTTTATGGGCGGGCCCATGAGCGTCAACGATGATTTGCCTTGGATTCCACCGGTATTGCAATTGATTCGTAACGCGATTGCAGCTGATATTCCAGTGCTAGGCCATTGCTTGGGTGGACAGTTGATGAGTAAAGCCTTGGGTGGCACAGTCAGTACCAATCCAGTCAAAGAAATTGGTTGGGGTGAGGTTAAAGTAAGCGCACATGCCGATGCTAAAAAATGGTTTGGCGAGATACAGCAATTTTTAAGCTTTCATTGGCATGGTGAAACCTTTACTTTGCCGACGGGTGCTAGTCATTTGCTGGCTAGTCAGTATTGCCCTAATCAAGCCTACGCCATCGGTAAGCACTTGGGCTTTCAATGTCATATTGAAATGACGGAAGAGATGGTGAAAGTTTGGTGCCAGAGTGGTCAGCAAGAAATTGCAGACACAGGAGCTATTCCCAGTGTCCAAAATACGGCGGCCATACAGCACGATTTGACGGTGCGCGTACAGGCACTTAATGCGGTGGCTGAGAGCGTTTATCGCGTGTGGATACAAGGCCTAAAAACATAGATATGCTAAAATAACGCAACTTTCAATAGAGAAGCGCTATGTCTGGCAATACGTTTGGTACTTTATTTACCTTAACCTCCTTTGGTGAATCGCACGGCCCAGCCATAGGTGGCGTGGTCGATGGCTGTCCACCTGGTATGGAGTTGTGCGCAGAAGATTTGCAGGTGGATTTGGATAGACGCAAGCCCGGTACCTCGCGCCATGTCACACAGCGCGCCGAAGCCGATATGGTGGAAATTTTATCAGGCGTATTTGAAGGCAAAACCACAGGTGCGCCCATCGGTTTACTCATTCGTAATACCGATCAACGCAGTCAAGACTACAGCAAAATCATGGACACTTTCCGCCCCGGCCATGCGGATTACACTTATCAGCAAAAATACGGCATCCGCGATTATCGCGGCGGTGGCCGTTCTAGCGCGCGTGAAACTGCAGTGCGCGTGGCTGCTGGCGCCATTGCTAAAAAGTGGCTTAAGCAAAAATATGGCATAGCAATTCGCGGCTATTTAAGTCAGTTGGGCGAGATAGCCATTCCATTTGAAGGTTGGGAGTTTGTTAATCAAAACCCTTTATTTGCACCTACGCAAAATCAAATACCAGCATTAGAAGCCTATTTGGATCAAGTGCGTGCGGAGCGCGATTCCGTTGGTGCGCAAATTACCGTGGTGGCGGAACACGTACCGGTGGGTTTAGGCGAGCCGATTTTTGATCGCTTAGATGCAGAAATCGCCTATGCCATGATGGGCATAAACGCGGTCAAAGGTGTGGAAATTGGCGCGGGCTTTGCCTCCGTAGCGCAGCGCGGCAGCGTGCATTCTGATGAAATCACGCCAGAGGGTTTTGCTACCAATAATGCTGGTGGCATTTTGGGCGGTATTTCTAGCGGTCAAGCCATTCACGTTAATGTTGCCTTTAAGCCCACTTCTAGCATTCCGCAAGCACGCCACTCGGTGGACAAAAGCGGTGAGGCGGTCATGATGCAAACCACTGGTCGCCATGACCCGTGCGTGGGTATCCGTGCAACACCGATTGTAGAAGCCATGTTGGCCTTGGTGTTGATTGACCATGCGCTCAGGCACCGTGGCCAGAATGCCGATGTTCAATCAAGCACACCTAATATTTAGTGCATAAATGGCTGCGCGAGCGAATGGCAGCCTGCACAGTGCTCGCTTGCTAGCTGATTTTTTTGCTGTCATGATATGTACTATCATCGTCGTTGCGTGACGTGCGCCGCGCCTTCATTTTGCTCGCACATTTAAGTTTAACCATCTATGAGCCGCGCGCTACACTTTAATCTCTCCCGCTTTTACTTTATCTACTACTTCTTCGTTGGCGCGTTCGTGCCTTACTGGGGCTTGTATTTACAGTCCGAGCAATTTTCTGTGGCCGACATCGGCATCCTGATGTCCTTGTTTCAAATCAGCCGCATTTTTGCGCCTAACTTATGGGGTTGGCTGGCCGACCATACCCAGCAACGCGTGCGTTGGATTAAGCTAACGGCCTTGTTAGGTTTGCTGGGTTTTGTCGCGGTGTTTTGGGCACATGGCTTTTGGTGGTTGTTTTTTGTCATGGCTGCCTTAAGTTTATTTACGAGTTCAACCTTGCCATTATCCGAATCCTTAGTGTTAGCACATTTGGCCACCACCAATGGTCACTACAGCCGCATTCGCATGTGGGGTTCGCTAGGCTTTATTGTGGCGGCGGTCATTCTGGGTTATGTCATTGATGGTTTTGGTATCCGCAGTTTGCTATGGTTTTTGTTAGCGGTGCAAATCACCTTATTTGCGCTGACCTTTAAGCTGCCAGAAGTGGTGGTGGCACCGCATGCGCACGATCACTTTTCTGTCTGGACGATTATTAAACAACCAGCAGTATTGGCCTTATTGTGCGGCTGCGCACTGATGGTCACCGCCCATGGTGTATTGTATAACTTCTACTCTATTTACTTGGTTGAGCATGGCTACAGCAAAGGCACCATAGGCCTGCTGTGGTCCTTGGGTGTGATTTGCGAAATTTTTGTGTTTATGTGGATGCCTAAACTCATGACAAGGTACACATTAAAGACCATACTATTGATGAGCTTGGTATTGGCAGTTGTGCGATTTAGCATGATAGGGCTAGTGCCAGATCAGATGTGGTTATTGCTTTTGGCACAGTGCTTGCATGCATTTACCTTTGGTAGCTTTCATGCTGCGTCAGTAGAAGTGGTCAGCCAGTTTTTTAATGGACGCCACCAAGCCAAAGGGCAGGCCATCTACAATAGTGTAGCGTATGGCGTGGGCGGCACCATAGGCGGCTTGGCGGGTGGCTTTGCTTTACAATATTTGGGTGGGCAGTCTACTTTTATGCTGGCTGCCGCGTTTCCATTATTAGGGTTTATTGTGATTGCGTTGGGTTTAAAGCTGGCGCAGCCATTTGCGTCGAAAGGAATGTTCAGTGATTAATCATTTGGGAATCAAAAGTATAGGCGTTTTGCTACTGGGGTTTGCGGCGATGGCGCAGGCCGTGACGCAAGTCAATGTAGTGGGCCTGTTTAATGGCAAAGCCTTGGTGATGATTAATGGCGGTGCGCCGCAAACTTTGGCGGTAGGCCAAACTAAAAATGGCGTTAAATTAGTGGCTGCCGATAGCGAATATGCCACGTTTATGATTGAAGGCAAATCTAAACGTTTAGGCATGGGTCAGGCGGCGTCTATTGGCGGCAGCAGTAGTGAAGCGAATGCGCCTGCATCAGCACCCGTGACCTTATACGCTAATTCTGCTGGTCATTTTTTGGGTGATTTGTCGATTAACGGCGCGACATTAAAATATCTGGTGGATACTGGAGCGTCTGCGGTCGCCATGAGCAGTGCCGATGCCAAACGTGCCAATATCGATTATCTTAAAGGGCAAAAAGATTTGGCTTCAACGGCTGGCGGCAATGTCACGGCGTATCGAGTTACCTTGAATACCTTAAAACTAGGCAGCATTACTTTGCATAATGTAGAGGCAGCCGTGATTGAAGGGAATCACCCAGAAGCCGTACTTTTAGGTATGACGGCGTTGAATCGTTTGGACATGAAACGCGATAACTTGACCATGACACTGACCAAAAAGTACTAATAAGCGCAAAATGCGTCACTACATTTGCGTAGCACGCTTGTTCAATTTAGCTTTTGTCACAAAATAGTGACTTAATTATAGGTACCTAAAAGCTTGTTATAGCGGATTTAATTTATCAATAATGATAGGTTGTTAAGATAACAAGCAAATAAAAAAACGGGCATTAGCCCGTTTTTTATAGCTATCGAAACCGCTGACTAATGTTGAGTTTTGTCGCGCTCAATCAAAGCATACGCAGAGTGATTGTGAATGCTTTCAAAGTTTTCACTTTCCACAATATAAGCATCAATGCGTTTCTCTGCATTCAATTGCGCCGCCACATCACGTACCATGTCTTCCACAAATTTAGGATTGTCATAGGCGCGTTCAGTCACAAATTTCTCATCTGGGCGCTTTAACAAGCCATATAACTCGCAAGAGGCTTGCTTTTCTACTAGGGCAATCAAATCTTCTAGCCACATAAAGTCATTCAGTTTGGCGGTGACTGTGACATGGCTACGCTGGTTGTGCGCACCGTAATCAGAGATTTTTTTACTGCATGGGCACAAGCTGGTGACCGGCACCAATACTTTGACAGTGATATTAAAATGGCCATTTTTAATTTCACCAATAAACGTCACATCATAATCCAGTAAGCTTTTTACTCCTGAAACGGGCGCTGACTTATTGATAAAATACGGAAAGCGCATTTCAATATAGCCTGATTCAGCCTCTAGGCGCTTGACCATTTCACGCAAGATAGTTTCAAACGATTCAATGGAAATGGCGTGTTCATTGACATTCAGAATTTCCACAAAGCGCGACATATGCGTGCCTTTGAAGTTATGCGGCAAATGCACATACATATCAAAAATGGCAACAGTATGTTGCTCACCACCGGATTTATCTTTCACCAACACCGGGTGGCGTATAGATTTAATGCCCACCTTGTTAATGTCTAAGTGGCGCACATCTGGCGTGTTTTGTACATCTTCGATGCCATGTAAGGTGGGTAGATTCATGGTGAGGTGCTCTCCTAAAGTGGCTGCTAACAGCTATCGTAGCTTAGTTGCGTCAGTGACTAAAGCAACGCAACCTATTAATGTAGTGTGTTTATGTGTAATTAAGTGCTGATATTGAGGCGTTACCGCCTTAAATCAATAGTCGTTACTTAGTTTTTGTTTAACTTAAAACGTTAATCTATGCTTCATTGGTTAATCAAGGTTAATCTTTTTTGAATGGCCAGTACAAT
>DASWSZ010000021.1:0-6797 GCA_036402395.1 Methylophilus sp. | reverse complement strand
ATATAAGTTTAAATTTGAGCTTTCAAAAAAAACGCTAATAAATAGCGGTTTTTTTAAATTATTGCTTAAACCACAACTTGCATTTTATGCTGACAATAATTGCAGCTTATGCTGTAAAACTTGCAACTTATGAGCTAACCCACAATCCTAAAAAGTCGTAAAGTGAAAATGGGTTTTGCTTTAACTCCATTTCTAATTAACCGCATTTACTCTCACCACAATTCAAACACGTCAAACACCCATCCATAATAATACTCGCCTTGGTATTACACTTTTTGCACAATTGCGCGCCCTTAGGATAGCCTTCTTCATTCACTTCATCCCCCGGTTTGGCATGCTTTTCCAAGTACTCGGCTTTTTTCTCTTCTACCAACTTTTGCTGGTGTTGGTCTAAGCCCGGTTTTTTTAGCATGCCGATTTCTTGCAGGTGTTGCTCGACCACTTCGCCAATTTCTGCCACCAAGCTAGGTACAAATTTGCCACCTTTTTTAAAGTAGCCGCCACTCGGTTCAAATACACTTTTCAGTTCTTCTACTAAAAACGTCACATCGCCGCCTTTGCGGAACACCGCAGACATCACGCGGGTGAGGGCGACAATCCATTGAAAGTGATCCATGTTTTTGGAGTTAATAAAAATTTCGAACGGGCGGCGGTGCTCTTGCGGCGTGCCTTCGTTCATCACCACATCGTTAATGGTGATGTACAGTGCATGCTCAGTCACTGGCGTTTTTACTTTGTAAGTGCTGCCTGTAATTTTCTCTGGGCGGTCTAACGGCTCACCCAGTTGTACCACTTTGGTGTTGGCTTCTTTAAGCTCAGCCGCTTGCGCTTTGTCTTCATCGCTGACTAATTTGTAGCCTACAATTTTTTTGTCTATTTTGACTGCCATGTTGTTCTCCTTTTTTGGGGTGAAATTTGAGAGGCTTACCTCTCACCCTAACCCTCTCCCGCAAGGGGCGAGGGGATTAAAATCTATCGCTATTTTTTAGACTACTTACGCTTATTCATTTCATCGTTTAGATGATTTAAAACGTCGCGTGTGCAGTGAAGACTAGGCGCGTTTAAATTTTTTACCGGAATGTACAAGAAGTACATGAGGATTGAAAATTCAAACGCAACAACGTATTCACAAACTAAGCAGTTTTAAATATCTAAATTTAAAACTTTCCGTAGTAACCTTCTTTTAAGGCGTCGTATAAGTTCGCTGCCGAGTGGATTTCCCCATCATACTCAATCTCGTCATTGCCTTTTAGCTCAATCTCGGTGCCGTCTTCCAGCGTAAATTTATAGGTGGTGCTTTCCAAATCTTTCTCGGTCACCAACACGCCTTGGAACGCTTCTGGATTAAACCTGAACGTAGTGCAGCCTTTTAAGCCTTTGTCATACGCGTATAGATAGATGTTTTTGAAGTCTTCAAAATCATAATCGGTCGGCACGTTAATGGTTTTAGAAATTGAGCTGTCTATCCATTTTTGTGACGCAGCTTGAATATCTACGTGTGCTTTGGCCATAATGGTGGATGAATCCAAGAAATAATCTGGCAATTTCTCATCCTCTTTATCGCTAAACGGCATGGCTTTGGCGTTAATCAACTCGCGGTAGGCCAATAATTCGTAAGAGAACACATCAACTTTCTCTTTCGATTTTTTGCCTTCACGAATCACATTACGCGCATAGTGGTGGGCAAAGCTAGGCTCAATGCCATTGCTGGCGTTGTTCGCCAAGCTTAATGAAATAGTACCGGTGGGTGCAATACTGCTGTGGTGCGTAAAGCGCACGCCCTTGGTGGCAATTTGATTGCGCAAACCTTCAGGAAACTGTTGCATATAGCGGCTGTATTTACCCAACAATACTTTACCGGCAATTTTTTGACCAACTTTAATGCCATCAGCTGCCATTTCTGGGCGTTTTGCCAACATGTCGGCGGTCACCTCAAATTTCTCGTCCATGATCGGCGCAGGGCCTTTTTCTTCCGCCAACTGCACGCCCACATTCCAGCCTTCCTCGGCCATCACGCGTGTCACTTCTTCGGTAAATTTAATTGATTCCTCTTCACCGTATTTCAGCTTCATCATGGTCAAGCTAGAACCCAAGCCTAAATAGCCCATGCCGTGACGGCGTTTACGCATGATTTCATCGCGCTGTTGTCGCAAGGGTAAGCCGTTGATTTCTACCACGTTATCTAACATACGGGTAAAGATAGCGACCACTTTGCGGTACTCGTCCCAATCAAAATGGGCGGCATCGGTAAACGGTTGTTTCACAAACATGGTCAGGTTAATCGAACCCAACAAGCATGCGCCATACGGCGGCAATGGTTGCTCACCACATGGGTTTGTGGCGCGAATATTTTCGCAGAACCAGTTGTTGTTCATCTCATTGACGCGGTCAATCAAGATAAAGCCCGGTTCGGCAAAATCGTAGGTGGAAGACATAATCACATCCCACAAACGGCGTGCTTTAATGGTTTTGTAAACGCGGCAAGCCACTTTACCGGCATCTTTACCTTCGGTTTTGGTCAGGTATTTACCTTTGACTGGCCACTCGCGCCACACCACGTGTGCTTCGTCATTGACGTTTAAGCCATCCACAATGGCTTCTTTTTCGGTGACTGGGAACGCTAATTTCCACTCGCTATCTGCTTTCACCGCTTCCATAAATTCTTTGGTAATCAGGCAGCTTAAGTTAAATTGGCGTAAACGGCCGTTTTCACGTTTGGCTTTAATAAAGTCGGTCACATCTGGGTGGCTGATATCAAAGGTGGCCATTTGCGCGCCACGACGGCCACCGGCAGAGGACACGGTGAAACACATTTTGTCGTAGATATCCATAAAGCTCAAAGGGCCAGAAGTGTAAGCACCAGCGCCTGCCACAAACGCGCCTTTTGGACGCAGTGTAGAAAACTCGTAACCAATACCGCAGCCGGCCTTTAAAGTGAGGCCGGCTTCATGCACTTTGCCGAGGATATTGTCCATGCTGTCTTCAATCACGCCAGACACGGTACAGTTAATGGTAGAAGTGGCTGGTTTATGCTCTAGCGCGCCAGCATTAGAAGTTATGCGGCCCGCTGGAATAGCACCGCGACGCAGTGCCCACAAAAACTTCTCGTGCCATTCATGGCGTTTTTCTTCGGTGGTTTCTACATCAGCCAAGGCGCGTGCGACGCGGCTATACGAGTCATCAATGTCTTGATCGACATGCTCACCGGTTTTGGTTTTTAAGCGGTATTTTTTATCCCAAATATCCAGCGATACCGGTTGAATAGCAATTTGTTTGGCGTTGTCTGATTCTTGCTCTGATTTTTTTGCGGTTTCTACTGCTTTAAGCATCGCACACTCCCATCATTCGTATTTATTTTTGATTTACTTTTGCGGTTTACATCTGCTTAAACCGCATGCTTAGGCTAACATTTAGCTAACTGACTGATTATTAATAACTCATTTGTTTATGAGTGAATAATTAACTACAAAACACAACATCTTGTGTACCGACCGCAAATTTATGCCTTTATTTAGTGTTCGTCAACATAAATTTATACTGTTTTTTGCACCAACATTGCACATATTTTTGGGCATATTTTGAAATCGCTGGTGTTTATTAGCGTAGCGGCGAGGTGAGTGATTACTGACCTAATTGCATGCAGCTAAAAATATTGCTTACGCGCGGTGTGGCGCCAAAATGCTTCTGCAAGGCGGAGGTTGTATGCGAAAATGGGCTTATGCCTCAATTTATCTATACTAGCCTGCTGTGTTTGCTGCTACCGTTTGTGCCATTAAAGCTACTTTGGCGGGGTATCAAGCAGCCAGAATATCGCCAGCATTGGCGAGAGCGCTTTGGCTTTTATCAAATGAACAGCAGCAAGCCGCTGATATGGCTGCATTGTGTATCCGTGGGTGAAACGCGCGCCGCCGCGCCGCTGGTCAAGCAGCTACTTAATCAGTATCCGCACGACCAAATACTACTTACGCACACCACACCTACTGGCCGCGCCACCAGCGAACAATTGTTTGGCGATAGCGTGTTACGTGCCTATTTACCTTACGATGTGCCATTTGCCGTGAACCGTTTTGTGCGCCATTTTAAGCCGCGCATAGGCATACTCATGGAAACCGAGCTATGGTTTAACCTAATTCGCAGCTGTGACCAAGCCAAAATACCCTTGTTTTTACTTAACGCGCGTTTGTCAGAAAAGTCCGCCCATGGCTATGCCAAATTAGGCCGCTTGGTGACGCAAAATCTGCAAAAACTGACCTTGGTTGCCGCACAAACCGCGGAGGATGAACGCCGCTTTAAACTGTTGGGCGCCACCCAAACCACCGTGGCCGGCAATTTAAAATTTGACGCCACGCCACCGGAGAATAGCCAAGCATTAGGGCTGGCGATGCGCCAATGCATGGGCGAACACCACACCGTTTTTGTTGCCGCCAGTACGCGCGAGGGCGAGGAGTCTATGATTTTAGATGCGGTTGCTGGCCTAAAATTACTCACCGTGATTGTGCCGCGCCATCCACAACGCTTTGAGGAAGTAGCGCAATTACTTAAAAGTCGCCAGATTCCTTATGTATTGCGTAGCGATTTAACCACACCTATCAATCCTGATATTCAAGTGGTATTAGGCAACAGCATGGGCGAGCTTTACACGTATTACGCCGCCAGCGATTTTGCCTTTATTGGCGGCAGCTTATTAAAGTTTGGCGGGCAAAACTTGATTGAAGCAGCCAGCATGGGCAAGCCGATTTTAATCGGCAAATACACGTATAACTTTGCCGATGCGACAGTAGCGGCAGTGAAATGTGGTGCGGCGGTGCAAGTAAAAGACGTGGCAGATTTAACAGAAAAATTGCAATCCCTAATCGATCATCCGCAAAAACGTGAAGACATGGCGCAAGCGGCGCGCAACTTTAGTCTGGCTTCTACTGGCGCGGCAGTGCGTATGCTACAGATGATTCAGCAGCACCTGAGCTGATGACTGGCTTACCGCATCATTTAATTAGCGATGCTCGCCTGCGTCACATACACCAGCTCACAAGCACCAAAACCTGTATCTTCGCGGGTGAGTGAGCTTTTCCAAGTAAAACCATCATCGCTAGTCGCTTTGACTAAATAGCCTTGTAGTTGTATTTTTTGGCCAACTTTCACCGCGTGCAAAATGTCTTCTACGTCGTCACTGGCTGGAATCATATGCATATTGGCGCTATGCGTTTCAATTTGTTGTTGCGGAATGGGCAACGTGGCGGCGCGCCAATAATAAAAGCGGTTGCCTTGGCTAATTTGAATGTTGCTGAGCACCGTTTCATCGGACATCGGCCCCCAACCTAAGGCCAAATCCACAGGTGACAACTTGGCACCACGGTCTAACCGATAGTATTCACGGCCCAATACGCGTGCTGCTAGCGTAAAATTTTCGAGCGGCGTAATGGTATAGCCATGATGGATAAAGCTGGCAGTGTTGGTGGAGGTTTGTTGTGGCGCTTGGCTAGCAATCTCGCCTGGCGTATGCGTCACCGCGCGATTGGCAAAATGTTGATAAGCGCCATAGGCAATTAAGGTGACGAAGAGCAGCGTTTTCCAATTCAACGAACACTCCTCACTTCACTGGCCTATAAAACAACGCTATTTAATCAGTTTGGCAATCGCTTTAAACTGCGCATGCTCGGCCGAGCCTAAACACTCAAACAGCACCGATTCGGTATTGGTGATAAGGCAACCGGCATCGCGCAATCTGGCCAGCGCGTTGGCTTTGTTGGCTGGCTCACGCGAAATCACTGCGTCTTCCACTACAAACACTTGTTTGTGATGCGCCAACAAATCTAGCGCGGTTTGCAATACGCAAATATGCGTTTCCATGCCGGTGAGGATAACTTGCGGTAAATCACGGTGCAATTGCTGATTAAACTTAGGCGTGGCACACGCAGAGAACGTCATCTTGTCGATGGTAGCCGCTTGCGCACAAAAAGGTTGCAGCGCTGCTAGGGTATTACCCAAGCCTTTGGCATATTGCTCGGTAATGATAACGGGTAACG
This sequence comes from Methylophilus sp., assembly GCA_036402395.1. Taxonomy (GTDB): domain Bacteria; phylum Pseudomonadota; class Gammaproteobacteria; order Burkholderiales; family Methylophilaceae; genus Methylophilus. Next base: position 774 of record DASWSZ010000021.1, on the reverse strand, counting down.
CTAGCAACTGGGCGGCTTGCAGCAATCGTTGAATATTGTGGGTGACTAGCTCAAAAGCCTCCGGCTGCATGGCAAGGCCTAACTTTTCTTGCATATCAATCACCACCAGTTGACTGGCGGATAATTGCGTCAGGCTGGATATGCGGGTATTCAAGGCTTATTTCGCCATCACTAATTGCTGGTTAATGTCCACCACATCAGACTCACTGACCACGCCGGTGGCGGCTTTGAGGCGGATAATATTGACTAGATAATTGTAACGTGCCTGCAATAAATCGCGCTTGGCACTAAACAATTGCTGCTGCGCATTTAATACATCCACACTGGTACGCACGCCGACTTCATAGCCTAACTTAGTAGAATCCAACTGACTTTGGCTACTGAGCAAAGCTTGGTCTAGCGCTTTGACTTGCGCAATGCTGCTGCTTAAGTTTAAAAACGCGCGCTGCGTTTCTAAATCGGTGGTGCGTTTTGCCAACTCCACATCATCAACTGCTTTTTGTTTATTGTAAGCCGCCTGACGCACCCGCGACATAACGCCACCGCCTTGGTACAAGGGCAACTGAAACTCTAAGCCCACCGTAGTATTATCCAAATCACTGCCAAAACCGTTAGGGCTGCCATTGCTGTAAGTGTTGCTATAACTCGCCACCGCATCCAATGTTGGGTAATGCCCAGCTTTAGCACGGTCAATATCTTGCTCAGCAATCTTGATTGTATCTTGTTGAATTTGAATATTTAAATTACTTTGCTTGGCCACATCTTGCCAATCCT
>DASWSZ010000020.1:0-6845 GCA_036402395.1 Methylophilus sp. | reverse complement strand
TGATGGCTTCAAGCATTTTGATGACACCAAATGGTGTGCAGGAGCGCAGTGTCGGCTGGCGCACTGCAAGTCTGCCAATGTTATAAGGATGGAACCCGTCGACATCTTTAGCCGGACTAATATTCTGGATCACATGTTCATCTTGGATATGGGGCGGCAAAGGCGATTGCACTAGAATGCCATTGATGGAATCATCGGCATTTAACTGGTGAATCAGGGCCATTAGCTCTGCTTCCGTGGTAGTTGCCGGTAAATCATAAGCCACTGACCGGATACCTACTTTCTCGCAAGCCAGGCGTTTGTTTCGTACATAGATCGCGGAAGCAGGGTCGCCGCCAATTAGAATTACCGCTAAACCCGGAGCACTTTTGCCAGTATCCATCCGCTGTTGAACGCGGGTTTTGATGCTATTAAGTAAATTTTCGGCAATGGCTTTGCCATCGATAATTTGTGCAGTCATTGAGTAAATTAAAGCGAACGTATTTGTGATTAAAAATAATATGCATATTTTAACATATTCGAATTGACCAAAAGGCTGGAGTGCGCTATATTTCTGCCTCTTCGGCGTGTAGCGTAGCCTGGTAGCGCGCCTGCTTTGGGAGCAGGATGTCGGGAGTTCGAATCTCTCCACGCCGACCAAATTTCTTTTGGTTTACCCATCAATGTCACAAAGTACAGTGACATGATTTGACAGTGTCAACATGTAACTAAATCTGCCCGTAGCTCAACCGGATAGAGCACCAGCCTTCTAAGCTGGGGGTTACAGGTTCGATTCCTGTCGGGCAGGCCATAAGTATTAACGTCTCTATGGTGGCTGTAGCTCAGTTGGTAGAGTCCAGGATTGTGATTCCTGTTGTCGTGGGTTCGAGCCCCATCAGCCACCCCATCTACTTTTTGTAAACTTAGTTTATTCAAGCCTTGCAAGCCCTGTAATGCAATTTATGTTGTGCGATTACGGACATCTATAAACAAATAGTCACTGGTTTTTGAGTTGTCGGCGGCGCATTTGCGGTATGTTATTTTCCAAGCATTACTTGCAGATGATTGTTTATCGCATCACATTTGGTTTCTATGCATGCCGGCCATGAACTATGCCCGCCATTCAAGTATCATAATGCTATCTAGATAACGCACATTAGGCTGTTAAATGCATTGCTATATGGGCGCTTAATATAAGGTGGGCACTATGAACGCTATCGTTGGCTTTATCCTAATATTGCTTAGTTTTCAGTTGCAAGCTGCGATTTATGTCTGCAAAACTGCGGCTGGCAGCACCAGTTATCAAGATACGCCATGTCGGGTACGCATGGTAGGTCAACTCAGAAATGTGCCAGATGCGCCCATAGAAGACCAGTTGAGGGTGCAAGCCAGCATTCAGTCTGCCGAAGCCAACTATCAAGCAAGAATGGCGCAACGCGAAGTTGAAAGTCAGCAAGCTATAGAACAGGCGCGCATGCAGTTAGCACTCGCCATTGAAAATAAAAAGCTGGCTTTGCTACAACAGCAAGCGCAGGAGGCACAACAGACATCAGATTTTATTTTGGTGAATCGGCCGTTGGTACGAAAAGGCTGGCGACAGTCACCCGCGTTGCCGCACCAGCAAGCGCATCACGCAAGAAAAGCTAGACAAAATGACGGCCATCGGCAATTTAGGAGTAGAGTGCAGATTGACATCCGTCATCCATAATAACGATTACTGGGGGCTATTATGACCACACCGGACTTACAAAAACATACCTATCAAGCGCATGTGGATGCGATTGAAGCACACAAAGCCTTGCTGGAAAAATTACATTTAGACTCTAATTCGCGCTTGGATGAAGTGAATAACTCATTGCAGCAAATTACCCTCACGTTGGAAGAGTATCTTAAAGTCATCGGCATTCCTTAACTATGAACTTGCTGGCTGTTTTTAGTGCTGGTGCTAGCTATCGCGCGGATTTGGCCTCAAGTCAGCTCTGGAACTTAAGCTCTGAAACTAAGGCATATTAGTCAATCTGTTTTTGCGATAAACGCCAATCGTGCTTGGCTACACTGATGCCATCTTATAATATGTGTTTGCTACATAGGCCAATAAGCTCATTTGCCACAGTCAATCGCTGATTATTTTTTGCAAAGCTTAATCACGCTCACCAATGAGCGCGATGTGGGCGAGCTCGAGCTGCAATTAAAAAACACTATTGCTGGCTTGGTTGAGCTGGAAAGCGGTAGCGCTGCGCTAGACGTGCATATCTATCGTTTGCGAGACATTTCCAAGTTGTATTTCTCCGTCATCTCCGAAACGCCACGTGCAGATACGCTAGCCATGTCGCCCGCCTTGTGCCAAAAGTTACTCGATTGCTACAGCACAGGGGAATACTGCTTTTACCCATCTGAGGCTGGCGGCGGCTTTTATTTTTTTCCAATCAAAGCACAGTTAGCCTATAACAACTCGGTACTGTTGGTTGAAACTAATCAGCCTATCCAGGCTGTACTAGCCATTGGTCAGTTGTTAACCATTTACCAAAATTATATAAGCTTACTCAACGATAACGAGCGCGATAATCTCACTGGCTTGCTCAACCGCAAAACGTTTGATAACCGCATCAATAAAATCTTATCGCTGATGCAGCAAAAAACGCTGCGTAAACGCGACCAACTGGCACAAAGTTATTATTTAGCCATCTTTGATATTGACCACTTTAAGCGCGTCAATGATGAGTTTGGTCATTTAATTGGTGACGAGGTATTACTGCTATTTTCACAATTGATGATGCGCTCATTTAGAGAGGCTGACCCGGTGTTTAGATTTGGCGGTGAGGAGTTTGTGAGTATTATTGGCTGTGAAGATAACCACGAAATCGCTACTGTGCTGACGCGTTTTAATAAAACTTTGTCAGATTATCGCTTTCCACAAGTTGGGCCCGTGACCGTCAGTATAGGGTGTACCAAATTAACTGCAGACACTACGCCCAGCCAGTTGATGGACCGGGCAGATTTGGCCTTGTATTACGCCAAAAATAATGGCCGTAACCAAGTGTGCTTTTATGAGCAATTACTGGCCCAAGGCCACCTCAAAGAAGACAATAAAGCAGGTGATATCGAATTGTTTTAATTGGTAAAATTCACCAAAATCCGCTTTTATTTCCCCCGCAACAGCCACAAATTGTCTTAGCGCAGCGCTTAATTTAAAGCTAAGCGTTGATAGCTTTGCCACTACAAGTTATAGTAGTCCTTAATACAGAAGTAATAGCAAAAATAAAAAGAAAATATTGAGGAAGAGAGCATGGCTGAAGTTCGTCCCATACTGATGATTATTGATGATGACCCACTCATCACCGATACACTACACTATGTATTAAGCAAACATTTTGAAGTGTGCGTAGCAGATTCGCGCTCGCAGGCCAAAAGTTTGTTGCGTCAGTTGGATGAGCCGCCCGCGCTGGCGCTAGTGGATTTAGGCTTGCCTCCATCCCAACATAAGCCGGATGAAGGTTTTAAAATGATAGGCGAGTTATTGGCCTATGCACCCAATATGAAAATCCATGTGCTGTCTGGGCAAAGTGACGATGAAAACGTCAAGCATGCTTTGGCACTGGGCGCCTTAGATTTTATCCCCAAGCCGTGCGATGTAGAGCGCTTAAAAGAGCTGCTGATTCAATCGTTAAAAGTCCAAAGTGTAGAGCTGACCGAACAGCAAGAGGACAAAAATGGCGGCATGTTGGGTGAAAGTTTGCCCATGCAAACCCTCATTATGCAAATTCGCCAATTTGCCGATTCACCTTTCCCGGTGCTGATTGAAGGCGAATCTGGCTCTGGTAAAGAGCGCGTGGCGGGTAATTTCCATCGCTTTAGTAAACGCAGCAAACAAGCCTATTTATCCGTCAATTGCGCAGCTATTTCCCCACAACTGGCGGAATCTATTTTATTTGGCCATGCCAAAGGCGCCTTTACTGGCGCGGCTGGTGCGCATGCTGGCTACTTTGAAGAAGTCGGTGAAGGCACGCTATTTTTAGATGAGATAGGCGAGTTGCCGTTAGAAATGCAAGCCAAGCTGTTGCGTGTGTTAGAAAACGGCGAGTATGCGCGCGTGGGCGAGACGCAAATTCGCAAAAGCAAAGCGCGCATTGTGGCGGCCACCAACCGTGATTTGCGCGCGGAAGTGCGCGCCAGTCGCTTCCGTTCAGATTTGTATCATCGCTTAAGTGTGTTTGCCGTCAAAGTGCCGCCGTTACGTGATTTGGGCGATGACAGCGTATTGCTGCTAAATCACTTTAACCATTTTTACGCACGCGAAACCGAACAACAACCATTTAAACTAGATGCCAAAGCGCAAACGCGCTGGTTAAGTTATCACTTTCCAGGCAATGTGCGCGAGCTGCGCAACATCATTATTCGCTTGATTGCCAAATACGCGGGTCAAACTGTGACTGAGCAGCAACTGTCAGCGGAGCTAGATTTATCGCGTCAAAGTGAAGTGGGCGACGGGCCAGTGATTAGCAACAATGGCGATTTATCTTCTTACGCTTTACAGCATCTGCAAAACGAAGCCAATGTCAGTTTAGATCAAGTATTGCGTACGTGGGAAAAAGCCTATATTGAAGCCGCCATGAAAATTACCCACGGTAATTTAAGCCAAGCTGCCAAATTGCTGGGCGTTAATCGCACCACTTTATATAGCCGCATCCAGTTGCAGGAACAAGCCTAATGGCGGCTGTTTGACATGTATTACGCGCACTTTGGCTTAAAAGAACCGCCGTTTAAAATCACCCCCAACACTGAACACTTTTTTAACGGTAATAACCGTGGTGCCGTGCTGGATGCGCTGATTTATGCCATTACCCACGGTGAAGGCATCGTCAAAGTGGTGGGCGAGGTGGGTAGCGGTAAAACCATGTTGTGCCGCATGTTGCAAACCATGTTGCCGCCGCATGTGGAGAGCATTTATCTAGCCAACCCCAGTGTGGCGCCAGAAGACATTTTGCATGCCATTGCCTTTGAGCTGGATTTGAAGTTACCGAAAGCAGCCGATAAATTAAAAGTCATGCAGCTTTTGCAGGCTTACTTGTTAGAGCGGCATGCGGCTGGCAAGCAAGTGGTGATTTTTATTGAAGAAGCACAAGGCATGCCGTTGGCAACGCTGGAAGAAATCCGGTTGCTGTCAAACTTAGAAACCAAGCACGATAAACTGTTGCAAATGGTGCTGTTTGGCCAACCAGAGCTAGATGTCAATCTCAACCAAAGTCACATACGTCAATTGCGCGAGCGCATCACACATAGCTTTACATTGACACCATTGCAGCCTCAAGAGATAGGCGAATACCTGATTTTTAGGCTGCGCGCGGCGGGTTATTTTGGCCCGCATTTGTTTAGCGACAAGGCCATTACTAAGTTAGCCCATGCTGCCAAAGGGCTGATACGACGCGTGAATATTTTGGCCGACAAAGCCTTATTAGCCGCCTTTGCGGATAATGTTTATCAAGTCACGCCTAAGCACGTGAAAGCGGCGATTGCTGACAGTGAGTTTGGTGTTGAGCAGATTAAAAAGACTCAACAAAGACGTTGGCTTTATGGTTTATTGGGTTTGCTGGTGCTTGCCACTTTGCTGGTTTATGCGTTGCAACGGCTTAATGACATGGATACTAGCAGCAAAAGAGTTGTAACTCAGCCGCTTAAGCAAGCCGCAGCTAACAAGCTGGTTGCGCCTAAAGCTGAACAACCTGTGGCGCCTACTGTTAGCCCCCCACCTAGCGCTAGCCCTATCTCTGGTGCTAGTGCTACGCCAAATACACAGCCCATCAATGCAAGCGCACCTGCTGCCATTTCTACTATTACTGCCGCACCAGTTAACACTACGCCTGCCCCCGCTGCCACTGCCGTCAACGCTACCGCATTAGCCACTGCGTTGCCAGCCAGCGTACCGTCATCAAACGCGCCCGCCCCCAGCTTATTAGATGCACGTCTAGACATCACGCGGCAATGGTTGCAGACCAGCTCGCCTGATACCGTCACTATTCAAATGTTAGGCACGGCCGATGAAATATTGCTTAAACAACAATTGGCGTTTTTGGTGCAGTCGATAGAGCTGGATAAACTCTATGTCTACCCAACCAAAGTGAATAATCAGCTTTTTTATGCGGTGGTCTATGGCAGTTATATAGACCGCGCGGCTGCATATCAGGCGCTTAAAAAACTACCCGAGCATATCCAAAAAAATCGCCCACAATTACGCACCGTGGGTGGCATAGTGGATGAAACCAGTAAAAACCTTTAAGTTAAGTAAAACTAACAGGTTTTTCAAAGACTTAATATTGCAATTTAACCTCCTTTGTGCGATAAACTAGGGGCTAAAGTAAGCAAAGGGGTTAGTCTGTCGTGTTATATCATCATCGCCCGTTCATTTTGGTGCCAGCCTTATTAGTGACTTTGCTCACGGCTTGCGCGCATGAGACCAAAGTATTGCCTTCCACTGGTCATATCGATGCACAGACCACGCATCAAGCTAACGCCCAAACCCCAGCCGCTTCCGTCCAAGCGGATATCCCTAAACCGGTTAAAAGCCAAACCAAACTGTCGCCACCGGTGGCCAGAGCCAAAGCGCAAACTTATAGCGTGGTGGTCAATGAAGTGCCAGTCAAAGAAATCCTGTTTGCCTTGGCGCGCGAGAGCAAACTCAATATTGATATTCACCCTTCTATCCAAGGCCGCGTGACGTTAAATGCTGTGGATCAAACCCTACCGGCTATTTTGGAGCGCCTAGCCAAACAAGTGGATTTAACTTACAGCATGAACGGTGATGTGCTCAACATAACGCCAGACCAGCCTGTATTAAGAACTTACAAAGTAGACTATGTGAATATGAACCG
>DASWSZ010000019.1:0-7859 GCA_036402395.1 Methylophilus sp. | reverse complement strand
ACTGTCATTGTGCTTAAAAGAACTTTTGTGGTGCGTCATACTCTGAAGGTAGCATGATCAAGATTTGTCATCTTAACAATATAAGGATTTAAACGATGTTAAAAAAATTACAAGGGTTATTGGTGAGTTTACTACTGGTCGCCAATCAGGGGATGGCGCAAGAAGCCATTGAAAAAGTGGTGAGTGATAAAGACCTGCCATCGCTTAATGCTGATGAAGGCCGTATGGGTGAGGTGCGACGTGTAGATGACGGTACTGAATTTAAAGTCTGCTCAGACCCAGACAATATGCCTTACTCAAACCTAAAAAAAGAAGGTTTTGAAGACAAAATTGCAGAGGTGCTTGCTAACGATTTAGGTAAAAAGTTAACCTTTACTTATGCTTACAACCGTCAAGGATTTTTAAGAAATACCATTAACGCCATGCGTTGCGATGTCATCATTGGCACTACCTCTGATTACGATGCGCTAAGAACCTCTAAACCTTACTATCGTTCTGGCCATGTATTTGTTTGGCGTAAAGACAGTGGCTACAACATCACTAATTGGGATTCACCTGATTTGAAAAAAGGCATTATCGGTGTGATTGGTCAAAGCCCTGCTACCATCCCGTTGCGAGATTATGATTTGATGGGTAACTCTAGACCTTACCGCATGCAACGCGATTTAAATTTACCTACTAGCTTTATGATTGATGACTTGGCGAAAAAGGACATTGATGTGGCCGTCATGTGGGGTCCAATTGCTGGCTATTACGCGATGAAATCTGCGATTCCCATGGAAATTGCTTTTATTCCTGAATACAACAAAGTCGATTTAAAAGGTAAAGAGTATTGGAATATTTCTGTAGGCGTGCGCAAAAAAGACAAAGAACGTATGGTGCAAATTGATGCAGCTTTAGAGCGTAATAAAGACAAAATCGCCAAAATACTAGCCGATTATGGTATCCCAACAGTGCCAGTAGTAGAAGGCGATAGCGTATTTAAAAAGTAGTAAAAAAGCTGGTGTTTGTGATGACATGATTAAAAAAACCAAGTAGAATCACGCGCTTGTTTGATAACAGAATATTGTTAATTAATTGTGTCAACCAAACAAATATTCGATTCGTTAGATGTTCATACGTTCTACAATGCGCTTAGCATGCAAAACGTAGCTCATTTTTGTTACATAGATTAGGAGATAACATGTTAGGCAATAAAGCATTAAAGTCAACTTTATTTGTTGGTATGTTGACATTGGTAGGTCTTACACTTTCATTCCAAGCCAGCGCAGCTTGTAAGTTAGTGTCTACAAAAGATAACAGCCCATTAGCCATTAAAGCGGTAGATACAGATACACCACAAGCTAAAGAGTTTTTAGAAACTTGTAATAACCCTTACACCAAAGCATATGTAGCAGATCCAAAAGCAGCTAAAGCAGGTAGAAAAGTGTTTACATTAAACAACTGTATGGGCTGTCATGGTGGTAAGTTGGAAGGTATCATGGCTCCAGGCTTACGTAAACAACCTACAGGTGGTCAAAGCCAATGGGATAACCAATGGGTATATGCTAAAAATGCAACAGACAAAGGCATGTTTGAGACCATTGCTGGTGGTACACCAGGTAACTCAGGTGGCAATATGTTTGTTTGGCACAGCCAATTACCAGGTAAAACAGGTGACGGCTTATCAACAGACGACATCTTAAAAGTCATCGCATATATTCGTACAGAGTATGCTGGTGGCGGTGACAAGCCTTGGTTAAAATAAATAATGTTTAACATGTAACAGATTTACTCGGTTACTTGTTTGTAACAACAATTAAAGGTTGCTGTATAATTACAGCAACCTTTTTTATTACTATTCATGACACTTAGGAGCGCACACATGAACCGTATCACACTGCATACATTTTTAATCACACTGATGTTAGGATTAACTGCCTGTAATTCTGGCGAGCAAGCAAGTGCTGTCGGCGAAAATCAATCTTCTGCTGCTGCTGCGACTAAAGCGATTGAATTTGTGGCCACGCAAGATGATAAGCCATTTGTGATAGAGGCCGCTTTGTTTGATACACCGGCGGCAAAAGAGTTTTTAGCCACGGGTAATAATCAATATATTGGCAACGCTGATGCGATTGCCAAAGGTAAAAAAGTATTCCAACTGTATTCATGCACCCAATGTCATGGACCAGAAGCCAAAGGCCAAGTGGGTCCAGGTTTGACAGGGCCTAATTATAAATATCCTAAAAATGCTACAGACAAAGGTATGTTCGAAACGGTGTGGCACGGTACTAACGGTGGTATGGGTGCCAAAGGCGTTGGCTTGATGGATCCTAGTGATCCTAAAAATGGCATTACGCCGGATGAGATGTTAAAAATCATCGCATGGATACGCAGCATGGGCAGCCCGGCTGGTGCCTAACTCATATATGTTCGATAAAATTGCGCTTGCCTTATTTGCAGGCGCATTTTTTTTAATAAAAAGGTAAATCACTTGACCACAGAAAACGATATTCATCACGTTGTTATAGTCGGCGGCGGTGCAGGAGGCTTAGAGCTTGCTACGCGCTTAGGTGACAGTCTGGGTAAAAAGAAAAAAGCCCTGATTACCCTAATAGACTGCACACGTACCCATGTTTGGAAACCTTTGCTGCATGAAATTGCAGCGGGCAGTATGGACCCAGATAGGCATGAACTGGAGTATTTAGCACAAGCGCACTGGCATCATTTTAATTTCCGCTTTGGTCGTATGGATGGCTTAAACCGCAGCTTGCGTGAAATTACCGTTACGCCTTACATTGATGAAGATGGTAATGAAGTGATTCCTAGACGTACGTTTAAATACGATACCTTAGTGATTGCAGTGGGAAGTACCACCAATGACTTTGGCATTAAAGGTGCGCGCGAATTTTCTCTGGCGTTGGATACACAAGCGCAAGCACAAAAATTCCATCGCTATTTGCACAATGCACTGTTAAGAGCGCAAACACAAACCACGCCACTTAAACCTGGGCAGCTGGAAGTCGCGATTGTGGGGGCTGGTGCTACTGGCGTAGAGCTAGCGGCAGAGTTACACAATACCACGCGTGAATTAGCGGCCTATGGTTTGGATAAGATTGACCCTGACCGCGATGTAAAAATTTCCTTGATTGAGGCCAGTGATCGCGTGTTACCTGCCTTGCCACCCAAGCTATCATTGTCTGTTGATGTAGAGCTACGCAAGCTACGGGTTAATGTATTTACCGGTGAGCGTGTGACTGAGGTGTCAGAAAAAGGTGTGACTACGCACAGTGGGCGCTTTATCCCAGCAGAGTTAGTGGTGTGGGCGGCAGGTATTAAGGCGCCTGATTTTCTTAAAGAGATAGACGGGCTTGAAACCAATCGCATCAATCAGTTGATGGTGAGACAAACCTTGCAGACCACGCTGGACGACAATATTTTTGCCTTGGGCGATTGTGCAGCCTGCCCATGGCTAGGCCATGACGGCAATGTACCGCCACGTGCGCAAGCGGCACACCAGCAAGCTTCCTTATTAGTCAAATCGATTAAAGCCCGTGTGGCCAACAAAACCGAATTGCCAGATTATCACTATACCGATTATGGCTCATTAGTGAATTTAGGTCGCTACTCGACAGTGGGTAGTTTGATGGGCGCAGTTTCTGGCGGTAGTATGTACATTCAAGGCTTGTTTGCGCGCATTATGTACCGTTCTTTGTACAAAATGCATTTGATGGCTTTACATGGCGTGGTATCTGTGGCGATTCATACCATAGGTCGACTGATTGCGCGTAGAACCGAACCGCACGTTAAGCTGCATTAAGCAAGCTGCATTAAGCTCTGATATTCTTACCATTCCTATTAAGCACTTAATTAAAACCAGGTTTAATTAGTGCCAAGTCTGGTCAAGTCAACGGATAGGCGGTGGGTTGTAAACTCACCGCTGAATCCTTTAGTAAATGAATAGCTTGAGTAAGTATTGTGCACCTAAACAGCTTAATTGTTGTAAATCTTTTTGTGATACACCCTGTTAATCATGCTCATGCTAAGGATGATAAATAGGCCAAACGCAATAATGATGACACTAATCGACATATGCGCTTTGACCATGAGTAGGTAACAGCCCAACATAATCAATATGCCGATATGCTCATTAAAGTTTTGCACCGCAATCGAGTGGCCGGCACCAATTAAGTGATGGCCACGGTGCTGTAACAAGGCGTTTAGTGGCACCACAAAGTAGCCACTGAGTACACCGATAAAGAACAGCAGGACGCCAGCGGCTATCCAATGCGTTACAAACACCATCGCAATCACCAATACGCCCATCACAATACCAGCCGGTAGCACTTTGGTGGAGTTTTCTAGCGTGATGTATTTAGACGCAATCACAGAGCCTACCGCGATACCGAGTGCTACTGTGGCCACTAATTGGGTCGATTCTTCTATGTTGAAGTTAAGCGTAAGTGCCGCCCACGCTAACACCACTAGCCTTAAGGTAGCCCCTGCGCCCCAAAACAAGGTGGTCACCGCCAATGAAACCTGACCTAGCGGATCCTTCCATAACGCAATAAAGGCATGCCAAAAATCTTTCATCATATACCAAGCGCTTTTACTTTCTAATTGATGCTCGATTGGCATTTTAGGAATAAAGTAATTAAATACCGCCGCGGCAAGGTATAAACCAGTAATCACATATAAAGCAAAATGCGGGTTATCGATGGCTAGCTTGCCGCCAATAATGGCGCCAGCAATAATGGCGGTGACCGTAGAGCCTTCCATCCAGCCGTTGGCTTTTACCAGTAAGCGACTAGGCAAAAGCTCGGTCAGGATGCCATACTTGGCTGGGGAGTAAGCTGCTGCGCCTATGCCAACAATGCCATATGCATACAAAGGCGGTAGGCCAACAATCATCGATATGCAGCCTGTCACTTTGATAAGGTTGGACATGAACATGACGCTGCCCTTAGGGAAGGCATCGGCAATCGACCCGACAAAAGGCGCGAGTACAATGTAGGAGATGACAAAAAATTGTTGCAGCAGAGGCGTGTGCCAATTAGGGGCATGCATTTCTGCTAACAGTGCGATGGCGGCAAATAGTAGGGCGTTGTCTGCTAACGCAGACAAAAACTGCGCGACTAATATGATATAGAAACCAGATTTCATCATGTGTGTAACTAGCTGCTAAGCAGTAACTACTGTGCCTCTGATTTCATCACTGGTTGCGTTATTTGCATGGTAATTACAAAGCCTCTGCGGCAAAGTCAGCCAAGCGTGAGCGCTCGCCACGTACTAGTGTGACATGACCGTTGTGCTGCCAACCCTTAAAGCGGTCGACTACGTAAGTGAGGCCAGAGCTGCCTTCCGTCAGATATGGCGTATCAATTTGCGCTATATTGCCCAAGCAGACTACTTTAGTTCCCGGCCCTGCACGCGTAATCAGCGTTTTCATTTGCTTGGGCGTTAAGTTTTGCGCTTCATCAATAATTAGGAATTTATGCAGAAAGGTGCGGCCACGCATAAAGTTAAGCGATTTAACTTTAATCCTTGTGCGAATCAGGTCTTGTGTCGCCGCACGGCCCCATTCGCCCGCATCCTCATCGGTTTTATTCAGTACATCTAAATTGTCTTCCAGCGCGCCCATCCATGGCGCCATTTTTTCTTCTTCGGTACCAGGCAAAAAGCCAATGTCTTCACCTACCGGCACAGTGACACGCGTCATGATGATTTCAGAGTAAATTTTCTTATCTAGCGTTTGCGTTAATGCTGCGGCTAAGGTTAATAAGGTTTTACCCGTGCCGGCTTGGCCCAGCAGCGTGACAAAATCAATATCCGGATCCATTAACAAGTTAAGCGCATAATTTTGCTCACGATTTCTAGCGACGATTCCCCAGACATTATGCTTGGGGTTGGAGTGATCCTGCACCACTTCTAGCACCGCGGTATTGTCTTCAATGGTACGCACGATGGCATTAAATGGCTTATCAAACGCGTAGTAAACAAATTCATTAATGAGGAAAGATTTCACCAAGGGGCCAGTAATGCGATAAAACATGCGGCCAGCCTCTTGCCAAGACTCCATTGCCTTGCTGTGTTTTTCCCAAAAGTCTTGTGGTAATTCGCGGATGCCGGTGTAAAGTAAGTCGCTGTCTTCTAATACTTTATCGTTAAAGTAGTCTTCCGCAGGCACGCCCATGGCGCGCGCTTTAATGCGAATATTGATGTCTTTACTGACCAGTATGACTTGTCGAGTAGGGTGGCGTTGCTGTAAATCCAACACCACACCAATAATTTGATTGTCCGCTTTACTGCCGGCCAAGCCCGGTAATTCTTTAATAACTTGTTGCGTTTGCAGGAACAAACGTCCCGTCAAGTGACGATTGCCTTTGATAGACAGTGGGCAGCCCAATTCTAAATTGGTCATGTCTGTGCCTACTACCTCTTCTAAATTGCGGCTGGCCTGTCGGGCATTGCGCGCTACTTCTGTCAGACCTTTTTTGTTGTTGTCTAGCTCTTCCAATGTCACCATAGGCAGGTAAATATCGTGCTCTTCAAACCTAAACAGCGACGACGGATCGTGCATTAATACATTGGTATCTAGTACAAATAATTTAGTCTCGACAGATTTTTTTTTCACCATAATCAGTATGTTATCGTTATAAAGTTTGAATAAATGCTAATACTTCACTGGCATGACCATCCACTTTTACGCCACGCCATTCGCGCACTAACACCCCATGTTGATCAATGACAAAGGTACTGCGCTCGATACCTCTGACTTGTTTTCCATACATATTTTTCATTTTAATGACGTTAAAAATAGCACAGGCTATTTCTTCATTGTCGGACAGTAGCTCGAAAGGAAAGCTGAATTTAGCTTTAAAGTTTTCATGTGATTTAACGGTATCCCGTGAAATGCCCAATATTTCAGTATTGTGGGCTTGAAAATCAGCATAGGCATCACGAAATTGCATACCTTGCGTGGTGCAGCCTGGTGTTGAGTCTTTAGGGTAAAAATACACCACCACATTTTTGCCTAGATAGGCTGACAGCTTGATAGATTTGCCAGAAGTGGCAGCGAGTTCAAAATCTGGTACAGGTTGATTTAGCATAGTATTAGTCATGTTGATATTCTCATTGTTCTAAAAAAAGGCAATAAAGGCAAGTTTAATCGTAAATTAATTTGCACCTAGACTCAGATAGCCTAAGTGCGATTTAGTTGTCTAGCATAAGCTGTTTAACTATAAACGTTTGATCTGGGAAATTATTGTGGCAGAGTTAGGGTGATGCGGGTGCCATGCGGTTGCGCTGGTTGAAAGTCTATGGTGCCACCTAATACATCACATACTTTAAAGGCAAAGGGGATGCCCAAGCCGGTACCAAAGCGCTTGGTTGTGGGGCCTGGGCTGATGGCATGCGGATCAGGCGTAAACGGCATGCCGCTGCCTTGGTCGGTAATGCTTATTTCTAAAGTATGCTGGCTTGAGTGAGCGCTCACTCGTATGCTGGAGCCTTTTGGTGATGCTTCTATGGCATTGAGAATTAAGTTGTACAGCACCTGTTCCAATAAGTGTTCATCGGTGAGGATGTTAGGCATAGCGGCGTCTATGGTGGTCTGCAGCTTGATTTTTTTCTCAATTAATTTTTGTTGCAATGCCGTGCTAGCCCCATTGATGATGGTGTGCAAATCCACCGCATTAAGCTGTGGTTTGATGGGGTGCAAATACGCCAACAGTGCCCCTGTCCAACGTTCCAGCCTATCCACTGTGCTGATAATTCCCAGCAAGGATTCACGGGTGTCTTTGTCATGGTCTGGATGCTCCGCCACTTGCGCCGTGGCGCGTATGCTAGCCAGTGGATTACGAATATTGTGCGCCAGCATG
>DASWSZ010000018.1:0-9071 GCA_036402395.1 Methylophilus sp. | reverse complement strand
TTAGCAATGTCTACCGAGCTCACGCCCAACAGACGCGCTTTGGATTGGTCTATCTGCACGTTGATGACTTTGCTCGGCTCTTCCCAGCCCAATTGCACATTGGCCAAGTGTGGGTTGGCGCGCATGACGTCAGCGATTTGATGCGCTATTTCGCGCGCTTTGACAATGTCTAGTCCATCTACCCTAAACTGCACTGGAAAACCCACCGGTGGGCCGTTTTCTAGCCGCAATACTGAAGCACGCACACTGGGGAAATCACGGTCAAATAAGTGTAATAAATCGGTGCGTAATTGCTCGCGCTGCTGTAAATCTGAGGTCAAAATCACAAATTGCGCAAAACCACGGTGCGGCAATTGCACATCCAGTGGCAAGTAATATCTGGGCGCGCCGCTGCCAATGTATGCGACAAAATTATCTATGCCCTCATGTTGCTTATTCCAGCCACGCAACCATAGCTCTAGCTTTTTCACTTCATCATTGGTGGCATGATAGGAAGCGCCTTCGGTCAAGCGTAAATCCACCACCAATTCCAAGCGGGTAGAATCTGGGAAGAACTGCTGCTGCACTTTGCCAAAGCCGACGATAGACAAAGCAAACATGGCCAAGGTGAGGATAATCACCGTCTTTTTGTAGCGTACACAGGCTGTCACTACCCTTCTAAAGGTGCGATAAAAACGCGTGTTATAGATATCGTGATGGTGCGCAGCTTGCGCAGTGTCTGCCAACTTTAAGCGTTTTTTTAACCAGGCTAAGGGCTTAGAAGTTTGCGCTTGTTGGCTATAATCCGGTAACAAGTGATAGCCCAAATACGGCACAAACACAACGGCAGCCACCCACGATACGCCTAGCGCAATGGCCGATACCTGAAATATCGAGCGCGTATATTCGCCAGTAGACGACACAGCAGTGGCAATCGGTAAAAAGCCAGCCACCGTCACCAAGGTACCTGTCAACATAGGCATGGCGGTGGAAGTGTAGGCAAACGAAGCTGCGCTGACTCTATCCCAACCTTGTTCCATTTTGGAGGACATCATTTCTACCGCAATAATGGCGTCATCCACCACCAAGCCCAGCGCCAATATCAATGCGCCCAGCGAGATTTTATGTAAGCCTATATTAAATTGATGCATCAGCAAAAAGGTAGTGGCCATCACCACCGGGATCACAATGGCGACAACGATGCCAGTGCGCAAACCTAACGATAGCAAACTAACACCCAGCACAATCACCAAGGCTTCAATCAATGAGCGCACAAAATCTTGCACCGAGTGGCTGACGATTTTGGGTTGCGAAGTGACCGTACTCAGCGTTAAGCCCACTGGCAACTGCGCTTGTAGCTGCGCGATTTTGGCATCCAATTGGTGACCCAGCGCAATCACATCGCCGCCTTCTGCCATACTGACGCCCAGCAATAAAGTCTCGCTGCCGTTGTAACGCACGCTGTCTTGCGGCGGGTCTTCATAACCGCGGTAGACGCGTGCCACATCGCCCAACTTAAACTCTTGCAGATTGACACGAATGACAATCTGCCTTAATTCTTCTAGCGTTTGGTAACGGCCAGAAACGTGAATACGGATGCGCTCGTCTGGTGATTCAAAAGTACCGCCACGCGCCACCACGTTTTGTGTTTGTAAGTTTCTCACCAGGTCGGTGGTGCTGATGCCTAAGGTGGCTAATTTGGCGTTGGAGATTTCTAGGAAAATGCGTTGCTTTTGCTCGCCAAAAAAATCCACTTTGGCGACATCGTTGATGCGTAGTAACTCAGCGCGTATGCGCTCGGCTTGTTGCTTTAAGGCAAAATTATCAAAGCCATCGCCAGTGAGCGCAAATAGGGTGCCATAGACATCACTGAACTCATCGTTAAAGGTTAAGCTCTCGATATTGTTAGGCAAAGTATGGCGGATATCGCCGACTTTTTTGCGCACTTGGTACCATATCTCGGGAATCGCCGCCGAAAAAGTGTCGTCTTTAATCACCACAAAAATGACTGATAAGCCCGGCCGAGAATAGCTGCTGGAATAATCAATATGCGGCACTTCTTGAATTTTCTTTTCCAGCTTATCGGTAATTTGCTGCTCAACTTCTAGCGCACTGGCACCCGGCCATGAGGTGCGCACCAACATCACTTTAAAGGTAAACGGCGGGTCTTCCGATTGGCCTAATTGCGTGTACGCATAAGCGCCCGCCATGGTCAGCAACAGCATAAAATACAGCACCAAAGTTTGGTTGCTGAGCGCCCATTTAGAGAGGTTAAACTTTTCCTTGCTGAGGCCTGCTTTTGTCACGTCATCAGCGTTTGGTAACTCTGTTTCTGACATTAAGGCTGACCTTCCAGCGCAGTGTTGACACGTTGCGGCTGCACGCGCTGGCCTTTAATCAAGGTATGTACGCCAGCAATCGCTACCAACTCACCGGGTTGTAAACCGCTGAATACTTCTACACCGGTTTCGGTAAATTGGCCTATCTTCACGGCGCGTGGTGTGGCAACGCCTTGTGGGCTGATGACCCAAACGGTATTCACACCATTGATTTGCGTCACCGCCGTGCTCGGTATTTGCATATGCGGGGTGCTGCCTTCGCTAAACGCCACACCTGCCGTCATGCCTATGCGCAAAGCGTCATCTGCTTGCGCTACGCTGACTCTGACATCAAAGGCACGCGTAGCAGAATCGGCGGCCGGTGCCACTTCGCGCACTTTGCCATGGTAGGTTTTTTCTTGATCCGCCCACGGTTTAATCAATACCGCTTGCCCAACGTTAATCTGCGCCATCCGCGATTCCGGTACCGCCACCAACACTTCAATTTGGTGGTTATCGACAATTTGCGCCACGGTTTGGCCAGCTTCTACCACTTGGCCAGGCTCGGCGGCTATCATGGCGACCACACCGGCACGGTCTGCCAGCAAGCGGGTATAGCGTGATTGATTACCTGACACCGCGGCTTGCGATTTGACTTGCTGCAATCTGGCGGTGGAGGTTTTATACTCAGCCTCGCGTAAATCCAAGGCCGATTTTGAAATAAACTTTTTCTCATATAACTGGCGCTGCCGGTTGAGCTCGGCTAGGGCTAAAGCATTATTGGCTTCGGCCGCACGCACATCAGCGCTGGCGGCCTGTGCACTCAAATTGGCGTCAGCGGCATCGATGGTCGCCAACACTTGGCCAGCGTTGACTTGGGCGCCGACATCGACATAGCGTTTAGTAATTTTACCGGCAATACGGAAGCCCACGTTGGAGGTGTAGCGCGATTTTACTTCACCGACCAATACCATGCGTTGCGCGTCAGCCGTTTGTTGCCCAACCTGCATCACCAAGGCGGGGCGCGGGGGCGCGGGGGGCGCAGGCGGCTGCTCACACGCGCTTAACAACATCGTCAGCGATAGCCATAGGAATTTATTATTCATTATTATCTTTCAATGCGCTGACCAGCATCTGCATACCGTTTCTTCTCAATGCTGCGTGTCACATGTATGCACCGCGGTCACACAAAATCGCCTGTGATCGCCCATGACTAAGCGCATCGCATGCGTAGCCGTGGGCAGTAACATTTGAAGGAGGCGACTGTGGGTGAATAACATGGTATTAAGCAGCACAGGGTTTGCGCATTTCGCGTCTATTGTTAACATTGTTAAGCTAACAGTGAGCACACACGCTGTCAATCCAACGCGCGCCAAATTCACCTAAAATTACACTAGCAGGGGCTATTTTAGCTGGTACTGTTCCAATTTATACCACAGCGAGCGCTCGCTAATCTCTAGCAACTTAGCCGCCTTGGCTTTATTGCCTTTACACGCCTCTAGCGCATCAACAATTAAAGTACGCTCCAATTGCACCGTGGCTTGCGGGATAGAATAGCTATTTTCTAAAGCGGTCGTGCTGGCTAATGGAGCTTGACCGGCAATATCGGCTGGCAAATGCTGCGGCATGATGGTTTGCCCACCTGACAAAATGGCAGCCCGTTCCAGCACATTTTCCAGCTCGCGCACATTGCCTGGCCAAGCGTAGCTTTGCAAATGCAATAACGCCGCCTGGCCTAGTGTGGCGCTGCGTTTAGCCAAAAAGTGTTGCGCCAATAACGCAATATCGTCCTCGCGTTCACGCAAAGCCGGTGCGTTGAGTTGAAATACATTCAAGCGATAATACAAATCTTCACGCAGCTTGCCGTCTTTCACCGCTTGTAAGGGGTCGCGATTGGTGGCGGCGACCACACGCATATCTAGGCTTATCTGACGGTTACCGCCCAGCTTTTCCACCACACCTTCTTGCAACACGCGCAACAATTTGGCTTGTAAATGGATAGGCATTTCGGTGATTTCGTCTAAAAATAAGGTGCCGCCATCGGCCAATTCAAACTTGCCGACGCGCTCTTTGACGGCACCGGTAAACGCGCCTTTTTCATGGCCAAATAATTCAGACTCTAAAATATCCGCTGGAATCGCAGCGCAATTGACCGCTACAAATAAGGCGTTTTTACGTGGGGAGGCTTGATGTAAGGCTTTCGCAATCAGCTCTTTACCGGTGCCGGTTTCTCCAGCAATCAACACCGTGGCTTTTTCTGGCGCCACTTGTGCAATCATCTGCTTAAGCACCAACATCGGCGGGCTGATGCCGATCAAACCATTGTCAGCTAACTGCGTGTCGGCTTTTAAATAGCTATTTTCCAGCGAAATACGCTGAACAGATAAGGCTTTAGCGATGGCGATTTCTAGCGTTTCTAATTCAAACGGGCGTTGAATATAATCGGCAGCCCCCAGCTTCATGGCCTCTACTGCCGTTTGGATTTCGCCTTGCGCCGTCACCATAATAAACGGCAAGCGTTCTGACTGTGTGCGTATGTTTTTCAGCAGCTCCAAGCCATTCATCCCCGGCATATGCAAATCACTGACCACTAAATCGACGGTTTGCGCTGCAATAATAGTGAGTGCTTGCTTACCATCTTCGGCCACCATTGCCTTATAACCTGCTTGACGCAGGCTAATTTCCAACAGCCTACGCATATGGGGTTCGTCATCAACCGCTAAAATTGTTTTGATGGTGTGCATGGTTAAACTTGAGGATAGCTAGGGAATGTCATGATAAACGCTGCGCCGCCATATTGGCTGGTTTGATAATGAATATCGCCAAGATGTGCCTGCACAATTTGCCGCACTACCGCCAAGCCCAGCCCAACACCGCCGGCGCGCTGGGTAAAAAATGGCTCAAAAATCTGCGCTTGATTGTCCGTTTGTATGCCCGGCCCATTGTCTTCTACCGTTAACACCACGGCTTTTGCGGTGTGTGTCAGCTGAATAAATACCTTGCCCTGTTGCGGTAATATTTGCAGGGCGTTCATCAGCAAATTCATCAGTACTTGCGTCATTTGATCTTGATCGGCCAGCAGCATCACCGTGGCCGTTTCATTAAACAGCACACTGATTTGTTTGGTCTGTGCTTGGTTTTGCAATAGCGCAACAACGTGGCGTACCAATTGCGTGATATCCAACGGCTGCATAGTGGGTAAACGCGGTCTGGCAGCGTCAATTAAGCTAGAGACAAGTTTATTTAAGCGTTCCGTTTCTGAAATAATAAAGCCTAGCACTTCACGGCCATCGGCCGATAACTGCGGCTCACGCAATAACACATCGGCCGAGGAGCGCATAATGCCTAACGGTGTGCGCACTTCATGGCTCATGGCCGCCGCCATTTCACCCACTACCGCCAGCTTGGCGGCGCGGGTTAGATTGTCTTGCGATTTGGTTAAGTCCAATATCATTTTCTCAAACGCTTTGCTCAGCTCTTGTAATTCTGGCGGTCCAGCTTGCGGTGGGCGTACGGTGGCGGATTGCTGCGCATGTGTGTGAAAATTGCGCACAAAACGCGTTAATTGCGCTAGTGGTTGAATAATGGCTTGACCGATAGGCCGTACTAACATCAGCGAAAAAATCAATGCCGCCAGCAACAGCGCTAAAAATACGTAGCCCAACCTATGCACAGGGGCAACCGCTAAGGAATGGGATTTTTCGATACGCACTGACCAGCCAGGTAAAGCCATGTTGCCATCCAAGCCATGATTGACCTGTAAGGCATGGCCTTTTTTGCCCCAGCCAGTGGTGGCGGCCAGTACATGGCCATCGCCATCCATCAGCGCAGCGGCGGCCTGTTGATTGACGGCATCATTGAGTAGTTTGTGTACCACTCGCCAGTTAAATACTGCCACCAAGCGGCCTATGGTTTGTCCACTATTGGCGTCGACAATGACTTGCGAAATATGCATCACATCTTCTGTAATCACCGACAACGTCAGCCGTTTACCCGCTACTTGTACCTGAAACCAAGGCGCTGGCAAGGTCATGGCTTTACCCAATAGGGTGGCATCACTCGAAGCCACAATCTGGCCTTGCCCGTCCAACACATGCAAGGCGCGATACTCTTGCTGATAGCTGGCTTGTGTATCTAGCAAAAAATCAGACAGGCGCTTATCCACATCGCCGATATGCACATCTTGCATGATGTCTAACTGGCTCCAAGAATGTACGTTTTGCACCCGCTCAAACATCATGCGCTGCACATCAATGGCCATGGATGCGCTTAAGGTTTGCAAATCTCGCATCACCTCATTTTTGAGCACAGCGCGCACTTGGCTAAAACTGAATGCGCTCACCAGCATGGCCGGCAAAATTCCTGCCAGCAAAAAAGCCAACAGTAACAGCTGTTTAATGGTGAAGGATTTGGGCATCAGTAGCATTCAATGCGACAATAGCGTTTGCTCAGCCACGCGCAAATCCCATTTGCGTAGCGGTTAAATAATGAGGGTATGTGATGTTTAAATATTTCATCATGGTGTTTGCCAGTGTAACCAGCCTGCTTGGCCTGTGCAAGCCAGCACTGGCTGCTGATGACATCAGTGTGTTAGACGGCTTTAAACTGGGCGGCTACAGCAGTGCCGGCATTGTACTTCCGCGTGATGCTTCCGCGCAGGCCGCAGTGAATGAGCTAAGCTTGATATTGACCTGGCAAACCGATAGCCGCTGGCAATTTTTTGGTGAGTTGGAACTAGAAGACCCGCTGCAATTGAACGCAGCGCAAGGCCTGACCACGCGCGACGCCTATTTGGATTTAGAGCGTTTTTATGTCGATTACAATCTGTCCGAAAAAATCAATCTGCGCGCTGGCCGTTTTTTAAATCCAGCCGGACGTTGGAATTTAATACATGCGCCACCTTTGGTGTGGACGTCGACACGGCCACTGGTCAGCGATTTATTGTTCCCTAACTCGATTAACGGCTTGATGTTGTATGGCAGCGTACCAGTGCAAGATTACGCCTTTGAATACACGCTGTTTGCCGAGACGCTCAAAGACCAAATTCGGGATGAAGACGAAACCATCTACAAAGATGTGTTTGGCGCACGCTTTACCTTAAATGCGCCTATTAATATTGGCTTAAGCCTGGCCAGTTACCAAGAAGACCATGCGCTATCGCCCAACTATCGCTTGGTGGGGCTGGATTTTGTCACGCACATAGGCCAATTAGAATTAAGCGGAGAAGGCTTTGTGCGCCTGACCAATAAAGGCCAAGATGGCGGCAGTGGCGCTTACTTGCAAAGCGCTTACCACTTGGGCCACGAGTGGTATTGGCTGACGCGCGTTGAAACCTTTGACCACCCACGCACTGGCAGTGCAGAACGCTGGCTCATAGGCGCGACCAAACGCGTAGCGCCTAATCAGTTGTTAAAACTGGAGTTTATTGGCGGCAGTGGTGACTATGCGGAATCGCCACGTGGCTTTATAGGTTCGTTTGCGGTGCTGTTTTAATGCGCTTGGTGATGGTTAAACTGTGGCTGTTGGTGGGCATGCTGCTCGGCACGGGCGTTAGTCAGGCCGCCACTGCTATAGAATCCAGCGTATCAGCGCCTGTAGTCGCAGTAGTCGTCTCTAGCAATGCCGCAGTTGCGCCTGTTTCTACATTGGCACCGAATGAACTGCGGCTGATTTATTGGCGTAAACAACATTATTGGCCAAATGGCTTACGCATCCATGCCACCAATCTGCATGCCGAGCACCCACTGCGATTATTGTTTTCTGACGCAGTATTAAACAGCTTGCCCAACGCGCAAACCGATTACTGGAACGGCTTATATTTTCATGGCGTTAGCCCGCCGCGCAGCCTGCAATCAGAAGAAGCGGTCATACGTTACGTCAATGATACGCGTGGCAGCCTAGGTTATATCGATGCTTGTCATGTCGATGCGCGCGTCAAACCTATTTTATGGATTATCCATCATCAAATCAGCACGCGTGCGCCAGAGCAACTGCTGTGCAGTAAAGCTAATTAAGCCGCGACGCGCTGCTGGCTATGCTGGCTTGTATGTCCAGATTTTGCATCAACATGCCTTTTTTGGCAGCACAAGTACTTGCGCTTAATTCATAAGCGGTCAGCAAGCTGCAAAATAAATCGTCATGGCTTAGTGCCGCATTTTGATAAGGCTTAAGCTGGTCTAGCGTGTAATCAAAATGTTGACCCATCCACACGATGGCTGGCACATGGGTTTGCTGCTTGGGCGCAATGGCATAGGGGGCGGCATGTAAATAAAAACCATGCTCGCCTAGCGATTCGCCATGGTCACTGACATACAACATAGCAGTTTCGTAGTGATTGTCATATTTTTTCAAAAAATCAATCACTTGCGATAAAAAGTAATCGGTATACAAAATCGCATTGTCGTAAGCGTTGTCAATTTCTTGCTGCGTACAATCTCTTAATTCACCGGTCATGCACATCGGTTGAAAACGCGCAAATGCTTTGGGATAACGGCGGTAATACTCTGGGCCATGGTTGCCCATTTGATGCAGCACAATCAAAATATCTTTGTCTTGTCTGGCAGCAATATACTGCTCTAAGCCCGACAACATGCCAATGTCGCGGCATTCGCCCTGACACACCGGATTAAACACTGGGCTTTTAAAATCCTCATATTTCACACGGGTGGCCACGCCTTTAGAGTCCGAATTATTATCGCGCCATAATACTTCTACGCCATTGCGTGCCAGCACATCTAAAGCGTTTTCCATATGTAATGCTTTTTCTTTGTCATA
>DASWSZ010000017.1:0-4277 GCA_036402395.1 Methylophilus sp. | reverse complement strand
TTAAGTTTTGCAAATCAGCGCGCCAGCGCAAGGTGTTTTGCACAGCATTTTGGCTGGCACTCGGCGCAATCAGCCCGCCTTCCATGTCAAAGTGATTATTCGCCACCTGCGCATGTAGTGTTAACGCCGCCAAGTTAAAGTCCAGCAATGTGGCGTTAGCGGTCAACGTCAGTGGCTGTTGTTGCAACTGGCTATCATGTGCATTTACTTGCACCTGCATAGGCTGGCCGCCACTGAGCGGGCCTTCGGCTAGTAGGTTTAAGTTAAGTTCACCCAGCATTTGCGGGTGTATATAAGCGGCATTCAATTGTTGCACCTCTATATTGAGGCGCGCTGGCATTTGATCTTGCAGACCAATTTGCGCGGCGATTACGATCATGGTGTCTTCACCAGTGTATGCAGCTTCTTCGGGCGTAATCACATACGGTAATGCCAGTGGGCGATAAACATGGCGCGCATTCAAGGTCACTTGCGCTAAATCGCCGCCCAGTGTGGCTTTCAGTTGATATGGCGTATTAGATTGCGATTGTTGTGCAGTCACCCAGCCATTCAGTGCAAACGGTTTTTGATTGTCTAGTTTGACTGCTGTTTCTAGTGTGCCCCATGGGCTTTCAGCAATTTTTAAGGCCAGTTGCAGGCTTTGCTGATTGGCTTGCAAGTGAAAGCTAATTTGCTTAAATACTTGGCTAGAGGTGGCTTGCTCTATCACCAGTTCATCAATGAGTCCTTGTTGTAGTTGTATCGGTAGTGGAATATCAATTTTTGCTGGTAGCGCACTCACTTTAGCTTCTGGCTTGTCGTTAATTTGGCTATCGGCCTGCGGTTTAAAGCGCAACGTGGCCTGCTTGGCGTGAAAGCGTGAGATATCCAGCGAGCCTGTGTTGATATTTAAGTTTATATTGGCATCAATACCCTCAATGCGCAAAAATGCGTTGCCTAAATCCATTTCAAAGGTACGCATATTCGAAGCCACAAGCACGTTAGCAGCCAACACCACCTGGGGCGTGATCATGAGGGATACAGATAAACTGAATACCAGACTAACGCGCAGCCAATGCAGTAGTGTTGTTTTAAGCAATTTACTTAACGTGACCATATTAAAAACTTACACCCAAGTTAAAGTGTAGGCGTACATCTTTGGTTTCCGCACCATAGGCAATGTCCGCACCGACTGGGCCTACCGGGCTACGCCAACGCGCACCCAAGCCGTAACCAAACGCTGGCTTGTAGTCTTTCCAGCTGTTGGCGGCGTTACCAAAATCCACAAAGGCAGCCACGCCCCAAGCGGGGGTCAGCCATTGCACCAGCTCTGTGCTGCCTGTCAGCAATACGCGACCGCCGACGATGGCATTGCCAGTGTTGATGCCTAACGCCTGAAAGCCATAGCCGCGCACCGATTGGTCACCCCCTGCACGGAACAAGTAAGTGGCTGGCACGCTGTCTGACCCTGTGACCATGCCGACTTCTATGCGGCCTAAAAACTGCGTGTTATCGCCCAATGGATAAAACGTTTGTAGTTTGGCTTGTGACTGCAAAAAACGGCCATCTGATAATTTTTCAAACGGTGCTAATTGGAATTGCGTCGTCAATATGATGCCTTTGGTGGGGATAAGATCGTTGTCTAGCCGCCTTAAGTTTAGCCCATAGGCCAAGGTGGCGGCCTTGTTAAACTCGCTGGATTCGCCATCAATGGTTAAAAACTCATACAGTAAATTGGCGCCGACAAATTGCTCAAAGCTGCGGTTGCCCCAAGTGCGCTTGACGCCATTATTGATTGCGGTGGTGGTTTGACCTTCGACATTGGTGCGTAGCAAGCTGTTGTTAATGCTGTCACGATAACCGTTGGCATCGGTCAAAAAATTAATCGTAGAGGTAGCTGCTTGCAGCTTTTGTTCTAAGCGCAAGGAGGTGTGCCACAACAAGCCCCGGTCAAATAAATTACGGTCGGTATAGTCTAGGACCACACGGCCGCCGGTATTGGTGCTAGCGCCCAAGCCTAAACTGGCACTTTTTTGTTTGCGCTCATCCACGGTCACAATAATATCCGCCAGACCTGTGTCAGACAGCGCTTGCGTGGCGGCACTGACTTCTACGCGATTAAACTTGCCGGTTTCTTGTAAAGTATTTTGCAAATTGAGCAGCGCACTTTGGCTGTAGACATCGCCAGCTTTAATGGGATTAATATTGTGCACCAAGCTTTGCGGGTAATGCTGTAAGCCGTGGATGCGCAATTCGCCAAATCGTACACTCTGGCCGCTGTCTATGGTCAGCGTAATGTCAGCTTGTTGCGTAGCAGGATCCACCCGCGCTTGGCTATTTTCTATGGTGGCGTTGGGGTAACGTTGAGCTAATAATGAAGTCAGCAATGTCCGTTTAGATTCTGACCATGCGGTTTGGGTAAACGCAGCGCCTGCAGGCAGCAGCCAATCTTGTTTAAGAGATTCGGCCTGTGTCATATTTTCTGGCGAGTTAACATCGCCTTTAAAGATAAGGTTAACACTATGCACACGTGTAATAGCATTTAAGCTAATCAAAAAAACCGCATCCGTTGCAGTGGGCGACTGCGCAATGATCTCAGGTGAAAAATAGCCTTCGGTGGCCAATAATTCCTTAATTTCTTTGGGTGTTGTTTTGACTAAACGTTGCCATTCAGCTTGGTTTAAACGCGGGTTATCCAGTGCATTGTGGATGGTGAGATGCGTTTTGAGTATTTCGGCTAATGCGTCATCATCAATATTGCTAGCTTTGTCTACTTCTGACTTAGACGTATCTAACTTAAACGTGGTCTGATAAGCCTGCGTTTTTTTAACTTGCAGAATAGTCGCCGTTTCAGCCACGCTATTGCAGGAGAAACTTAGGCTACACAAATATAGTGCGCACAAACAACACGATTGCCAATTTGCGCCTGCAAAAATACTGATCCAATAATAATAATGACGTCGTATTAGTCTTAACAAAACAGGGTGTAGTCGCCTAAATTACATGGGATTGTGTCAGCGCCACTGCTTTACCAATATAGTTGGCAGGTGTTAGCTCCAACAAACCCGTTTTGGCCTCGGCCGGAATGCTCAGCGTTTCAATAAATGCATGCAACGAGGCTTTATTAATGCCACCTTTGCCGCGCGTCAGTTCTTTCAATTGCTCATACGGGTTTTCAATGCCATAGCGACGCATCACGGTTTGGATAGGCTCAGCCAGTACTTCCCAGCTGTTGTCTAAATCTTCTGCCAATTTGGTTGCGTTAATTTCCAGCTTATTCAAACCGCGTAAACAGGAGTCGTAACCTAACAAGGTATAACCAAAGCCTACGCCCATGTTTCTGAGTACAGTGGAATCAGTTAAATCGCGCTGCCAGCGTGAAATGGGTAGCTTTTCAGCCATATGGCGCAAAATAGCGTTGGCCATGCCCAAGTTGCCTTCTGAGTTTTCAAAATCAATCGGGTTGACTTTGTGAGGCATGGTGGACGAGCCAATTTCGCCGGCTTTGACTTTTTGTTTAAAGTAGCCAACTGAAATGTAGCCCCAAATATCACGGTTCAGGTCGATTAAGATGGTGTTGATGCGCGCCAGCGTGTCATACAGCTCCGCCATGTAATCATGCGGCTCAATTTGGATGGTCATCGGGTTATACGTTAAACCCAACGATTCAACAAAACGCTTGGCAAACGCTTCCCAATCCACATCTGGGTAAGCAGAAATGTGCGCGTTAAAGTTGCCTACGGCGCCATTGATTTTGCCTAAAATTTCATTGCTCTGTAACTGCGTGTATTGGCGTTGCAAGCGGTAGACCACATTGGCCAACTCTTTACCCATGGTGGTAGGTGACGCAGTTTGACCATGCGTGCGCGACAACATGGGCTGATCAGCCAATTGTTGCGACAAATCGGTTAAGCGCGCAATTAAATTGCCTAAAAATGGCAACATCACACTATCGCGTGCATGTTTGAGCATCAGGCCGTGCGATAAGTTGTTGATGTCCTCAGAGGTGCAGGCAAAATGGATGAATTCACTGGCTTTTTTAATCTCATGGTTACCATCAAACTTTTCTTTCAGCCAGTATTCCAGCGCTTTCACATCGTGGTTGGTGCGTGCTTCAATCGCCTTCACTTGCACGGCATCCGCTTCCGAAAAGTGCGCAATGGCCTGATCTAACTCCTGAATGGTATCAGCACTAAATGGCGCAATCTCAGCCACATCACTAGCTAAGCTCAACGCTTTCAACCATTCTACTTCTACCCAAGCGCGGTGCTTAATCAGCGCGTATTCACTGAAATAAG
>DASWSZ010000016.1:0-8184 GCA_036402395.1 Methylophilus sp. | reverse complement strand
TGACACAGCTACGTGAAGGCGCGCGAAGTGGCGTGAGCGCGCCTGACCAAATGCTGGATATAAGAAAACTAGTGGATCAGTTGCGTTTGTACAAATCGCCATATGAGTTAGACCTGATGCGCCGCTCTGCCCAGATTGCGGCGGGTGCACATTTGCGCGCCATGCAAAAAACGCAGCCCAATAAAATGGAATATGAAATTGAAGCGGAATTTTTGCATGAATTTTACCGCAAAGGTGCGCAAGCGCCGGCGTATACCAGTATCGTCGCCGGTGGCGCCAATGCGTGTACCTTGCATTACAACGCCAATAATTGTGTATTAAACGATGGCGATTTATTGTTGATAGACGCGGGTTGCGAGTTGGATGGATATGCTTCGGACATTACGCGGACTTTTCCGGTCAATGGCAAATTTAGCGCGGCACAAAAAGATTTGTACGAATTAGTATTGGCAGCACAAGCGGCGGCTATTAGCAAAGTGAACACGCACAATCATTGGAACGCGCCACACGAAGCCGCGCTGGAGGTGCTGGTGCAAGGCTTTATTGACTTTAAACTGTGCACTGGCAGTAAAGACGAAGTGTTAGAAACTGCCAGTTATCGCCAGTTTTATATGCACCGCACTGGCCATTGGTTGGGCTTGGATGTACATGATGCCGGCGAATATAAGGATAAGTCTGGCGCTTGGCGTATGTTGCAGTCTGGCAATGTGCTAACTGTCGAGCCAGGATGCTATGTGCGGCCTGCCGACAATGTGCCAGAACACTTTTGGAATATTGGCATTCGGATTGAGGATGATGTAGTGGTGACCGACACTGGTTGTGAAGTGATTACCGCGGGAGCGCCGAAAACAGTGGCTGACATTGAAAGCCTAATGCAGCAATGAGTCCTATATCACTATGAGTAATACACAGCCCCTTGTGATTGTCGGTGGCGGCCCAGTCGGGCTGGCGCTGGCCTTGGCATTACAGCAACAACAATTACCGGTCACAGTGTTAGAGTCGCGCGCCCAAGGTGCATCACATCAAGACCAACGTGCATTGGCGTTGTCTTATGGCACCAAGTTGATACTAGACAAGTTGGGCGTGTGGGAAGCTGTTGCCCCGCATACTACAGCGATAAACAGCATCCATATTTCGCAACGCGGTGGTTTGGGGCGAAGCACACTCAAGGCGAGTGAGCACGCGCTACCGGCATTAGGTTATGTGGTGGCTTACGGGGCGCTAATGCAGGCGCTGGATGGTGCAATCAATCATGCAGACATCCGCTATGAAGCAGCCGCTACATTAATCAGGCATCAAAATGACCATGCTGAGGTTGAGTTTGATTGCAATGGCGTGATGCAGCAGATGACCAGCCCTTTGCTGGTAGTAGCCGATGGTGGTCGTAGCTTAGACGACATCCCCGGCATGACGCGTGAGACCAAAGCCTATGGCCATGACGCACTAGTCAGTAAAGTGAGTTGTGAATTACCACATCACAATATTGCTTATGAACGTTTTACGCCAGCCGGCCCCATGGCGTTGCTGCCGAATGGCCCGCGTGATTTTTCGTTGGTATGGACTGGTGAAAAATCGCTGATAGATCGATTACTTGCGCTGGATGACGCGACGTTTTTGCGTGAACTGCACGCAGCGTTTGGCGATCGAGTGGGGCGCTTTTTAAGTATTCAAAAACGCATGAGTTTTCCGCTTAAGTTAAGCCAAATGAATGCAGCCTTGACGCCGCATTTGGTGGTGGTGGGCAATGCGGCGCAGACCATGCATCCTGTAGCTGGCCAAGGTTTTAATGTGGGCATGCGAGATGCTTGGGCGTTGGCTAGTTTGCTGCGTCAAGCATCTTTCGACACATGGGGCAGCCAAGAAATGTTAGCAACGTATCAAAAGCAGCGGCAACGTGACAGCAAAGGCGGCTTGCTGTTTACCGATTTCTTGGTCAATGTGTTTTCTAACGATTTGTTGGGGTTTGCACCTTTACGCGGCGTAGGCTTGGGCTTGTTACAAATGCTGCCGCCGATCAAGCGCTTTTTGGTCAATAAAATGAGTTACGGTAAATGACGATGGCGCAATCCATTCAGACTGAAGTAGCTGTGGTCGGTGCTGGCTTGGTTGGCATGACAGCAGCCATTGCGTTGGCACAGCTGCATAGACCTGTGGTGTTGATTGATGCCAAAGCAGCCATGACGGCGACTACGCCTGAATGGGACGCTCGCGTGTATGCGCTAACCGAACATACCATCGCTTGGTTAACCGCCATAGGTGTATGGGCGCATGTGGACATCACACGTATACAGGCGATTGATGCCATGCAATTATGGGGACATGATAGTGAATCTGCATTAACGTTAAATGCGGAAGATGCCCATTTAATGCATATGGGATGCATTATCGAAAATCAAAATCTCATGGTTGCATGTTGGCAGGCGCTGCTAGCGACAGAAGTGCCAATGCAAACCGCGGCTTGTGTGAAGATGGTACAAAGCACTGACTGTGCATGGTTAAGCTTAAGCAATGGCGCTACCGTTCAGGCACAATTAATACTGGCGGCGGATGGCGCGCAGTCTTGGGTCAGGCAGCAAGCTCATGTCAACACACGATTGGTGCCGTTTGATCAGATTGCCATAGTTGCCAATTATGCGGCTGCCCAAGCCCATCATGCGGTGGCTAGACAATGGTTTGATGCGCATGAAACCTTAGCGTTATTGCCGTTGCCGCAGCAGTTGGTGTCTATGGTGTGGGCATTGCCAACGGCGCGTGCCACAGCACTGCTTAGTCTTGCACCGCAAGCCTTAGCCGATCAGGTAGCACTGCGCTCGCAGCATCTGTTAGGTGATCTCAAGCCGGTAGGCCAGACGTTATCGTTTATGCTCAATCAGCAAACAGCACAGCAATTTATCGCTCAACGCGTGGTTTTTATGGGCGATGCGGCGCATCAAGTCCACCCCATGGCAGGGCAAGGCGTTAATTTAGGTTTTAAAGATGTAATCAAGCTCTGCGAACTAGCGATTAAGTTAAACCGCTTACAAGACATTGGTGATGCTGGGTTTTTACGCCAGTATGAGCGGGCAAGAAAGCTGGATGTGTTGGCGATGAATGGCTTAACCTCTGGTTTGGATACCTTGTTTGCTAGTCAGCAAAGCAGCTTAAAGCAGGTGACGCGATGGGGTATGCAATGGCTGAATAAATCGCACGTCGTCAAACAATACTTGATACAACAGGCAACGCTATAATGAAGTTGTTTGGACTTTGCACGAAACTTATTTAATTTTAGAAAGTACATTATGAACATAAAACAATGGCTAGCGGCGTCTTTATTTGCGTTTAGCGCAGTCAGTATTAGTCACATCGCGATTGCTGATGAAGCGTCACTGAAAAAGACGATTGAGGCGACTTACCCAAAAATTAAGGTAGACAGTGTAACTAAAACACCTTACGCCGGTTTGTACGAAGTGTTTATGGGCGGCCAAATTATTTATACTGACGATAAGCTAAGTTTTATCATCGCAGAAGGCCGCTTGGTTGATATCAAATCAAAACGAGATGTGACTGGTGAACGTTTAGAAGAGCTGACAAAAATTGACTTTAACAGCTTGCCGTTGAATCAGGCTATCAAAGTGGTGAAGGGCAATGGCAGTCGTAAGTTGGTGGTGTTTTCTGATGTCGATTGCCCATTCTGCAAGCGTTTAGAGCAGAATGAGTTGGCAAATATTAATGATGTGACCATCTATACATTTTTATACCCAATTGAGCAGTTACACCCCGATGCAGCAAATAAATCTAGAAGCATTTGGTGTGCACCTAATCGTGTGAAGGCGTGGAATGATTGGATTTTTAATAATCAGTTGCCGACCAAAGTGGGAAAATGCGACGTGCCGCTAGAGGCAGTAGGCGTGTTAGCTAGACAAGCGGGTGTGACAAGTACACCAACGCTATTTTTCTCTGATGGTAAGCGCATGTTGGGCGCACAGCCTTATAAAGAGATCGAAAAATATTTACAGGCTGCAGCCAATAAAAAATAGGTATTTGGCTTGACGCAAAGTAAAAAGGCTATCACTAGATAGCCTTTTTAAATGATACTCAATGGTAAACCTAACCCACCACTTGGCCCATTTTAAAGATGGGCATATACATAGCAATGACCAAGCCGCCAATTAAGGTGCCGAGCACTACCATAATCACTGGCTCCATCAAGCTAGAGATGGCAGCCACAGCATCGTCAACTTCTGCTTCATAAAAATCTGCAACTTTAGATAGCATGGAATCTAGCTCACCAGACTCTTCGCCAATCGCTGTCATTTGCAATACCATGTTTGGGAATACTTGGGAATTTTGCATGGCGACAGTCAAGCTAGTGCCAGTGCTGATTTCACTTTGAATTTTTTTGGTAGCATCATAATAGACGCGGTTGCCAGAAGCGCCCGCAACCGAATCCAACGCTTCAACCAAGGGTACGCCTGCAGCAAACATGGTAGACAGTGTTCTTGAAAAGCGGGCGATGGTGGCTTTTCTAATCAGTTCGCCAAAAATAGGCATTTTTAGGATCAGCCTATCCATGGTGTCTTGCATCTTTTCAGAACGCTTCCAGGTATAGAAGAAGAACCACAAGCCAAAGCCAATCGAGCCAAAAATGGCCCACCACCATTCAACAAAAATATCGGACATATTGATTACAAACACGGTGGGTGCAGGGAGATCAGCACCAAAACTAGAAAAGAGATCTTTAAATGCTGGGATGACAAAAATCATTATGACTGCGGTGATGACAAATGCGACAACCAAAATTGAAATAGGGTACACCAAGGCCGATTTAATTTTACTTTTGATAGCAAGGATTTTTTCTTTGTAAGTGGCTAAGCGCTCTAGCAGCGTATCTAAAATACCGGCCTGCTCACCAGCGCCGACTAAGTTGCAGTATAGGTTATCAAAGTAAAGCGGGTATTTTCTAAAGGAGGCACTTAAACTGCTACCCGTTTCTACATCACTTTTAATATCGCCCAATAGTTTAGCCACCGCTGGGTTACTGTGTCCTTTACCTACAATATCAAACGCTTGTAATAACGGCACGCCAGATTTCATCATGGTGGCGAGTTGGCGTGTAAATAGCGCGATGTCTTTTTCGGTGATTTTACCTTTAGCGGCAAAACTGCTTTGCTTTTTCACTTTGGCTGAACTAATGCCTTGACGTCTGAGTGTGGCACTGACGACGGATTCACTGGCCGCGCGCATTTCACCTTTAATCAGCTTGCCCTTTTTGTCTTTACCTTCCCATAGGTAGGTGATTTGTTTTGCACTCTTTGCAGCCATCTATTCATCCTTCATGTATATTGCGATTGGTGACTATTCGTTGGTCACAGCTTCCACTTCTTCAATAGAGGTCAGGCCCTGCTTAACTTTGAGCAGGCCAGACTCACGCAAATCTTTGACGCCTTCAGCACGCGCTTGATCGGCAATATCATGCGCATTGCCATTCGACATAATGATGCGGCTAATGGTATCGGTAATCGGCATCACTTGGTAAATGCCGACACGGCCTTTGTAACCGCCATTGCATAGCTCGCAACCACCGTCTTTGTGACCATACAACTGCCATGAGCCATCCAAATCTTCTTCTTTAAAGCCTACGCTTAACAGGGCTTCTTTTGGAATGTTGAGTGGGATTTTACAGTTATTGCATAATCTACGGGCTAAGCGTTGCGCGGTAATCAGTGATACAGCAGAGGCGATATTGAAAGGGGCCACCCCCATATTCATCAAGCGCGTCAGTGTGGAGGGTGCATCATTGGTGTGCAAAGTAGACAGCACCATATGGCCGGTAGACGCTGCTTTAATGGCCATGTCGGCTGTTTCTAGGTCACGAATCTCACCTATCATGATAACGTCTGGATCTTGTCTTAAGAATGATTTCAACGCGGCAGCAAAGGTTAAGCCTTGCTTGTCATTCACGTTCACTTGATTGATGCCGGCCAATGGAATTTCGCAGGGGTCTTCAGCGGTGGAAATGTTGACACTAGAGTTATTCAAAATATTGAGGCAAGTGTATAGCGACACCGTTTTGCCAGAGCCGGTTGGCCCAGTGACCAGCACTAAGCCATAAGGCCTCCCTACTGCATACAAAAGCGCTTCTTTTTGTTTAGGCTCATACCCTAGTGCCTCAATACCTAAGGTGGCACTTGTCGGATCCAAAATACGCATGACAATTTTTTCACCATGAATCAATGGCAAGGTACTGACCCTGAAATCTATGGTGCGTGTTTTTGACAGTGTCAACTTCATGCGCCCATCTTGCGGGATCCGCTTCTCAGAAATATCCAAATTGGAGATGACCTTGATACGCGACGCCAATTTGTCTTTAATCGCCAGTGGCGGTTGCGCAATGTCTCTTAGGATGCCGTCGACCCGGTAGCGTATGCGGTAAAATTTTTCATACGGTTCAAAGTGCAAATCAGACGCGCCCATATTGATGGCGTCCAGCAGCATTTTTTGTAAAAACTTCACTACTGGCGCATCGTCAACTTCCAGTGTAATTTCAACTTCTTGTTCTTGCTCAACGCCACCTAAGTCTAGATTAAAGTCATCGCCCATCTCCAAGGAAGACATGGAAGTGTCTTTAGACTCGACGATTTTATCTATCCATTTGCCTAGCTTGTCATCTTCCACTACCACCGGCGAGAGCGTCATGCCCATTTGAAACTGCACGCTGTCCAGCGAGTGCAAGTTGGTCGGATCAGAAATCGCCACATACAACACGTTGTTGCGGTTTTGCAGCGCCAACACGCGGTTACTTTGCATTAACTTGGGGTCGATGGATTTGGTAGGTAAATAATCGAGATTGAAAGTGTCAAGATTTAAATAGGGAAAGCCGAAGGCACGGGCAGACGTTTCAGCGATTTTTTCAGCCGAGACTTTTCTGTTAGCAATTACCTGCGTAATAAAGGCAGTCTTTTGCATATTGGCTTGATTTTGAATAGCATTCGCCTCATCCTCGGTGATGATGCTCTCTTGCACCAGCATGCGTGCAATACCGCTTAATTTACTTGGTGGTGCAGTGGTGGCCATTCGTAATAATTCGCTTTTAGTCTCTATTTTAATTCTTTGTTGTATAAGAATATTTTTTTACTAAAACAATAATGCACTTTAACATTTTTTTTGTAAAGTTAATGCGCATGTTTTTACCAGGGTAAGCTCAATTTTGTTACAAATTTTAAACATATTTGACGACTAAGTGGTTGGTCTATAAGCAACATTATAAAAAAATATTGACTTTTTACAATTTGTAACATATAAATTCTACTTGGCGTTTGGGTCGAGTTTTTTTTAGCCGCCTTTAATTTAAGTTTTAAAATTTGCATTATTGCGACTTAAGTTCTTGAGACAAACTTTTTGGGGCGCTCCCCTATATGTTGAGTAAGGAAGTAGAAATGGCAACAGGTACCGTAAAATGGTTTAATGATTCAAAAGGGTTTGGTTTTATTACCCCAGATGATGGTGGCGATGATTTATTCGCACATTTTTCAGCAATCGTAGAGTCTGGCTATAAAAGCCTTAAAGAAGGCCAGCGCGTCAGCTTTGAGGTGACTGAAGGCCCTAAAGGTAAACAAGCTTCAAATATTCAAAAAGCATAACGACGATTACATCGGTTAATATTTATTAACCGTTTAATACTAGTTAACAGCTAATAAAACAATGGCTCGCAATGCGAGCCATTGTTTTATTCAGCTATCGTGCCTAGGTACAGCAGAGTGGTTACATATTGCTAATGATTTCTTGGCCAAATTGCGCAGAACCCACTTGCGTAGCACCTTCCATTTGTGATGAAAAATCGATGGTCACACGCTTGCTGGCGATGGCTTTGGCAACCCCAGTTAAAATCAAATCCGCCGCTTCTGTCCAGCCCATATGGCGCAACATCATTTCAGCAGATAAAATTAATGAGCTTGGGTTGGCCAAGTCTTTACCGGCAATTTTAGGCGCAGTGCCATGGGTGGCTTCAAACATGGCAACGGTGTCAGACAAGTTAGCGCCTGGTGCAATACCAATGCCGCCCACTTGTGCCGCTAAAGCATCGCTCATATAGTCGCCATTTAAATTGGTCGCTGTCACCACATCATAATCAGACGGGTGTAACAGGATTTCTTGCAAGAAGGCATCTGCAATACAATCTTTAATCACAATGCCGTTGGGTAGTTT
>DASWSZ010000015.1:0-12430 GCA_036402395.1 Methylophilus sp. | reverse complement strand
ACATTTCTCGCCATTGATTTCACGGAACACGACTTTTGGCTTACCGACCGCCATTTCAAAGCCTTCACGACGCATATTTTCTAATAAAATCGTCAAATGCAACTCGCCACGGCCAGATACGCGGAAAATATCGGCATCTTCTGTTTCGTCTACACGTAACGCTACGTTGACTAACAACTCTTTAGTTAAGCGGTCACGGATTTGACGTGAAGTGACAAATTTACCTTCGGTACCGGCCAATGGTGAGGTGTTCACCATAAAGTCCATGGTCAGCGTTGGCTCATCCACGCCTAAATGCGGCAAGCCTTTTGGATTTTCACGGTCACAAATAGTAAAGCCAATACCAATATCATCTAAACCAGAAATAATGACAATATCACCCGCTTCTGCTTCTTCTACCGGCACGCGTTCTAGGCCTTTAAAACCAAGCACTTGGTTGATTTTACCCATGGCAATTTGTTTGTCTTCGTTCATAATCGTCACAGCTTGACCTGTTTTGATTTTGCCGTTAGTCACACGGCCAACGCCTAAACGACCTGTATAAGTAGAGTAATCTAATGCTGAAATTTGCATTTGCAATGGTGCCGCTGGGTCACCTGCTGGTGGTGCTACATGGCTGATAATGGTTTCAAACAGCGCGCGCATATTATCTGACGGTGTTTTCATGTCTAACATGGCAAAGCCGTTTAACGCAGAGGCATATACTACTGGAAAGTCTAACTGTTCATCCGTTGCGCCCAAATTGGCAAACAAATCAAAGGTATGATTAATCACCCAATCGGTACGTGCACCTGGACGGTCTACTTTATTAATCACTACAATAGGTTTTAAACCTAAGGCTAAGGCTTTCTTAGTCACAAAACGCGTTTGCGGCATTGGGCCTTCAACAGCATCCACTAACAACACCACGCCATCCACCATACCTAATACGCGCTCTACTTCGCCACCAAAGTCGGCATGGCCCGGTGTATCCACAATATTAATGTGTGTGCCTTCATATACTAAGGCCGTATTTTTAGCCAAAATGGTAATGCCGCGCTCTTTTTCAAGATCATTGCTGTCCATCACACGCTCTACTACGGCGTGGTGAGAAGCAAACGTGCCTGCTTGTTGTAGAAGTTTATCAACCATGGTGGTTTTACCATGGTCAACGTGGGCGATGATTGCGACGTTGCGCAAATTGCGAGGAGTACTCATTATTAACTGCCGTAGGTTTGGAAGGGCGCGATTTTACCACATTTCACATGAAACTTATTTGACAACGTGAATTTTAATTTGACATTCGGGTGAATATGGTTATACTGCGCACAACTTAAAACTTATGCAGTACTTAAAAGTTTTAGATTCATTGCCCTGACCCATTGTTGCTCGTGAAATATTGAAGCAACTATCATATAGATTATTAAATCTATCTTTTACTGGTTAGCGGCTGTGCCCGTGCGCTAGTAAAAAGCATTTACATAAACTGATTAATCGTTTTACATACTGCTTTCGCGTGTTTGCTGAATTGTTCAGCCAAGATGTGTTTTGCTCGCGCCCTTTTTGCATTTATTAGAAAGGGACATTACTTTGTCTTTTGATTCATTAAAATTAGATCCAACCATTCTCCGTGCCGTGCTTGAAGCAGGCTACGACACCCCAACTGCAGTACAAGCACAAGCAATTCCACCAGCCTTAGAAGGCCGTGACATCATGGCTTCTGCACAAACCGGTACTGGTAAAACAGCGGCATTTACATTGCCAGCGCTTAACTTATTAGCCACACCGCATCCACTTAAAAGCCGTGGTCCACGTATTTTAGTGTTAACGCCAACCCGTGAATTAGCTGCACAAGTGAATGAAGCCGCGCGTAAATATGGTAAATACATCCGTGCCCGTACGGTGAGTATTGTGGGTGGCATGCCTTACCCGCTACAAAACAAATTATTATCACAACCTTTAGATATCTTGGTGGCAACGCCTGGTCGTTTTATTGACCATATGGAACGCGGCCGCATTGATTTAAGCCGTTTACAAATGTTGGTGTTGGATGAAGCCGACCGTATGTTAGACATGGGCTTTATGCCAGACGTTGAAAAGATTTGCGCTGCTTTACCTAAAGAGCGTCAAACTTTATTGTTCTCAGCCACATTAGACGGCATCGGCCATATTGCTAAACAGTTCTTAAATAACCCAATCACTTTACAAGTGGCTGGTCAAAAAGAAAAACATGCCAATATTGAGCAGCGTTTGCACTTTGTCGATGACATGAACCACAAGAACAAATTGCTTGAGCATCTATTAATTGCACCAGATGTCAATCAAGCCATTATTTTTACCAGCACTAAACGTCATGCCGATTTATTGGCAGAAGACTTATACGCAGCTGGCCACAAAACAGCCGCTTTACATGGCGACATGACGCAAGGCGCGCGTAACCGTACCTTAACAAAATTGCGTCATGGCGATGTTAAAGTATTGGTAGCGACTGACGTAGCCGCGCGTGGTATTGACGTGCAAGGTATTAGCCACGTGATTAACTACGATTTACCTAAATTTGCTGAAGATTATGTACACCGCATTGGTCGTACTGGTCGCGCTAATAACACGGGTATCGCGATTTCGTTTGCCTCCAATATTGACCGTCACTTGTTACGTAAAATTGAACAATATACTGGTCAAAAATTAGAAGGCTCAGTGATTGCTGGCTTTGAACCAAAACGTGCCATGAAAACTGAAACTCCAGCGGGCAAACGTGGTCGCAACAACGACCGTAGCAATGCCCATGCCCCAGGTGGTCGCGGTGGTTTTCAACCACGTGACAACGCCGCACGTGGCAGCAGCTTTGGTGATCGCGTTATGAGTGAGCGTGGCGCTGGTAAGCCACAAGCGCGTAGCTTTGGTGAAGGTGCTGGCCGTTCGGATAGTCGTTCTGACAGCCAACCACGTCACCGTGACGCCGCACCGCGCCAAGATTCAAACCGCGAAGCAGCACCGCGTGATGGTCAACGTGAAGTGAATGGCAATAGCCGTAGCTATACTAAAGATACAGACTTTCAATTTGCCCGTGCCTTAAGCCAAGAGTTTGGCGGCCGTGGTGACAAATCTAAACCAGCGCAAGCACGCACTGATAGCCCACGTGGCGACCGTAGTGCAAGATCGAGCACTGGCGAAAAATTTGGTAACCCACGTCCACGTTCAAGTGCACCATCAAGTGCACCTAGAAGCAACACCGGTGGTTTTGGTGGCGATAGCAAACCAAAACGTCCACGTAGCTTTGCATAATTGAGGCTTACACCGTTACCCATGGATACCAATATAGAAGTGAATTTTGACAATTTAGGGCTTGCAGACAGCTTGTTGCAAGCCGTGAAAGAGACTGGTTACACCACGCCGACGCCGATTCAAGCCAAAGCCATCCCCTTGGCTTTGCAAGGCTTGGATTTAATGGCAGGTGCGCAAACTGGTACCGGCAAAACGGCAGCTTTTGCGTTGCCGGTGCTGCAAAAACTACTGCCTTTGGCCAGTAGCAGTACCTCTCCTGCTAAACATCCGATTCGTGCGTTGGTGCTGACACCGACGCGTGAATTAGCGATCCAAGTAGAGGAAAGCGTGAAAGTCTATTCAAAATATACGTCTTTACGTAGTTTGGTGGTCTATGGTGGCGTGGATATCAAAACGCAAACGCCGCATTTAAAAACCGGGGTCGAGATTTTAGTCGCTACCCCCGGGCGTTTGCTGGATCATGTAGAACAAAAAACCTTGTCGCTCAGCCAAGTACAAATTTTAGTGCTGGATGAAGCCGACCGCATGTTGGACATGGGCTTTATGCCTGACTTAAAACGTATTTTGGCGTTGTTACCTAAACAACGTCAGAATATGATGTTTTCTGCCACATTTTCCAATGAAATAAAAAAGTTAGCTGATGACTTTTTAACTAACCCCACCTTGATTGAAGTGGCCAGAAGCAATGCCTCGAACGAGAATATTACGCAAAAAGCGTACTCGGTGAGTGCTGCCAACAAGCAAGCATTTTTGGTGCAATTGATCAAAAGTGAAAATGCGCAACAAGTCATAGTCTTTACCAAAACCAAAATTACTGCCAGCCGCCTATCGCGCGCTTTGCAAAAAGAAAATATTTCAGCCGATGCCATTCATGGCGATAAATCGCAGAAAGAACGTATAGAAGCCTTAGATGCGTTTAAGGCCGGTAAGACCACGATTTTAGTCGCCACCGATGTAGCCGCACGTGGCTTGGACATTAGCGAATTGCCGATGGTGATTAACTATGAAATCCCCAGCGCACCAGAAGATTACGTGCACCGCATAGGCCGTACCGGTCGCGCTGGCGCCAGTGGTATTGCCATTTCTTTAATCAGTGAAGAGGAAGAAAAATACTTTGCTGACATTGAAAAACTGATTAAAAAAAGCATTATCAAACAAGTGGCGACGGTGGAAAAAACTAGCAGCCGTGCAAGTTACGAAAAGCCGAGTTACGATAAAGCCAGTGCAGATAAATCTGAACGCTCATCCAGCTCCGCGCATAATCCACGTACTAGCAGAGCTAAAAAACCGCCAGTAGATGCTTGGTTTAATAAGCCTTACGAGCCAAGTAATACGGTAACGCCAGCTGTAACACGAACTTCACCAAGTGCAAGTAAAGTACCCGTAGCGGCTTTATTGGGTGGCTTAAAAAGAAGTTAACTGAATCAACATGTAATGAAAAAAGAGCGGCAACCTTGACGGTGACCGCTCTTTTTTGTTTTAAGGCCTAGCTTTTAAGACTCTAATTTTAATTTAAGACTAGGCTTGTGTATTAAGTGTATCAATCCTTGTGTCAGCGCTAGACTTAAGCGCATTGGCCAGTTATTGCTCCCCCTGATTACGCATAAAATCCGCCACACCATACAACTGCTCAGCCAATTTTTTCATCAGCGTCTCGTCCAAATTAAGTGTGTGCATGGCACGTATCATGCAGTACATCCACTCATCACGCGCCTGCGCATTAATGGCAAAAGGCATATGGCGACGGCGCAACATAGGGTGACCATAACGCTCAATATATACTTGTGGACCTCCCGTCCAACCCGTTAAAAACAGGGTGAGTTTTTCACGCGCTTCGGTTAAATCGGGTTGGTGCATGGCACGTATATCTGCCGCTTTGGGGTCGCTGTCCATGACATCATAAAAGGCATTGACCAACTTACCCACTGTTTCTGCGCCTGATTCAGCACCACCCAATAATTCGAAAAACGTAGCT
Source organism: Methylophilus sp. (assembly GCA_036402395.1). Taxonomy (GTDB): domain Bacteria; phylum Pseudomonadota; class Gammaproteobacteria; order Burkholderiales; family Methylophilaceae; genus Methylophilus. The sequence goes on along the minus strand of DASWSZ010000015.1, from coordinate 7,191 downwards.
TTATTACTGCCGGCTTCTTCTATCTTATCCAGCATTTAATTGGCCTTGGTCTTGACTAAACTGGCCGCTTGCTTGGCGCGCGCGCGTGCTTCAGTTACATCCTGACCAGTTGCCAAGGCCACACCCATGCGCCTACGCACAAAGGATTCCGGCTTACCAAATAGCCGCACATCACTGTTAGGGACGGTCAAAGCTTTTTCTACATCCTCAAAGCTTAAGTGCTTGCTGTCATGCCCGCCATAAATCACCGCGCTGGCGCCCGCTTGCGTCATGCTGACATCGACAGGTAACCCCAAAATGGCACGTGCGTGCAATTCAAACTCGCTTAAAAGCTGGCTACACATGGTGACCATGCCAGTGTCATGCGGGCGTGGGCTGACTTCTGAAAACCACACTTGGTTACCCTTTACGAATAACTCTACCCCAAATAAACCCAAGCCACCTAAAGCATCGGTAATGGTTTTGGCAATATGCTGCGCCGCTTGTAACGCTTCTGCCGTCATGGCTTGTGGCTGCCAACTTTCGACATAGTCGCCTTTTTCTTGAATATGACCGATCGGCTCACAGAAGTATGTCTGTACATCACCCGCTGCATTTTTTGCCCGCACCGTCAGCAAGGTAATTTCATAATCAAAGCTAATTTGGCCTTCTACAATCACTACACCTTGATTGACACGACCACCAGTGGCGGCATAATCCCAAGCGGTTTTCACTTCTGAGGCTTGCGTAATGCGTGATTGGCCTTTGCCTGAAGACGACATGGTGGGTTTAATAAAACATGGGTAGCCGATGCCAGCATCAATGGCGGCTTGCAGTTCTAGCTCACTCCGCGCAAAGGCATAAGGGGATACTGGTAGTTGCAATTCTTCGGCCGCTAAACGGCGTATGCCTTCACGGTTCATGGTCAGCTGCACCGCTTTGACGGTAGGAATCACCACTGCCAAGCCTTCGCGCTCTATTTCCGCTAAGGTATCGGTATTCAGTGCTTCAATTTCCGGTACGATTAAGTGGGGGTTTTCTTTAAGGACCAAGGCTTTCAATGTATCGCCATTGGTCATATCGATGGTGTAAGCGCGATGCGCCACTTGGTGACCGGGCGCGTTTTCATAGCGGTCTACCGCAATCACTTCTACCCCAAAACGCTGCAAAGCTATAATGACTTCTTTGCCTAGCTCGCCACTGCCCAACAGCATGACTTTGGTGGCAGAGGGGGTTAAAGGTGAACCGATGATCATGAAATACTCCAGTCTGTAATTACCGGAATCATAACATGTTGTGGATTTGAAATGCGGCGCGGCTAAACCGAGATGCCGTGTTTATCCATGCGATAGCGCATGGTCATGCGGGTAATGCCCAGCTGGCGCGCGGCTTGCGACACATTATTGCGCGCTTGCTCTAGCGCGCTGAGTAGCAACGCTTTTTCTGCGCTATCTAATGTCACTTGTGCTGGGGTGACTTGTGTAGACAAGGCTGGGCTAGCGTTTAGCGCTGGTGAGCGGGCAGGCATCAAGGCTAAATCATTGGCGACGATTTCATGTTGCGTACTAAGCAGTACCGCACGGCTAATTTGATGGCGCAGCTCGCGCACGTTGCCCGGCCAGGCATACTGTTGTATGGCCTGCACCGCACTGGCGCTAAACTGCCGCTGTTGAATCGCGTAGCGCTTTTCGGTCAAGGTTTTAAAGTAATTAGCCAACAGTAGGATATCATCTTGACGATCGCGCAACGGCGGCATGGTCATGGTGATGACATTGATGCGGTAATACAAATCCGACCTAAAACGGCCTTCGGCCACCATGTCATATAAATCACGATTGGTGGCCGCAATGATGCGCGCCAATACTGGCCGCTCTTTAGTAGAGCCGACACGACGCACCATACGGCGCTCTAATACATTCAATAATTTAGCTTGTAGCAACAGCGGCAACTCGCCTATTTCATCTAGAAACAAGGTGCCGTCTTCGGCCGATTCTATCAAGCCCGGCTTGGCGTTGACCGCATTGGTATACGCGCCCTTCTCATGACCAAACAACTCACTTTCGATTAACTCCGCAGGAAACGACGCGCAATCTATATGCACAAACGGTTTTTCACTATTGACGCACTCAGCATGCAAAAAGCGCGCGACTACATCTTTACCGGTACCGGTTTCGCCAGTAATCAGCACAGTAGGCGGTACAGCATCGGTCATGGCGCTCAGTTGCGCAATACGATGAATCTGTTGGCGCACGCTTTGCATGGCTGGGCTATCGCCTATTAGTTGCACGCCATCGGTGGCATGTGTGTTACGTTGTTTGGAATAGGCGACACTATTCTGTAGTTCACTGGTGCGGGCATTTTTATTGACGATGAGTAGCAGCTCTTCTAAATCGATGGGCTTTTTCAGGTAATCAATCGCGCCTAACTTCATGGCATTGACAGCATCGCTGACTTCACCAAACGCGGTCATTACTATCGTTGATACGCCTTTGGCCACAAATTCCACCAGCAAATCTAAGCCATTACCATCCGGCAAGCGCATGTCTAGTAATACTAAATCTGGCTCAAATTGCTTATACAGCTGCCGCCCATCCGCTAAGCTTTCCGCATGCTCACAGGCATAGCCTTCTTTTTGCAAACGCTTGGCCACAGCGCGCGCAAACAGCACCTCATCCTCAACAATGAGTATTTTCTTGTTGAGTTTGAGGTAGGGTTGCTCAGACATGTGTGTGGGTTGGGTTAACACCTTAGGCCTTAATCACGGTCCACAGCGGCGACTGACTTATTGCCACCAAATTCATAACGGAAGCCTAGCCATGCCGCACGCGGCGCACCTGGTAATACCGCTAATACTTTGGACTCTTGGCCAAACTGACCATTGGCATTAAATAAAGACTCCGCCAAACGACCACTTAAGTTGTAATCACGGTCGAAAATATTGGTGGCTTTGGCAAACATTTTCCAGCCGTTGCCAAAGTTGTATTGGGTATCTAAATTGACGACAAAATAACCACTAATTTTACCTTTACCCGTAGCACACTCTTCACCGCCGTCACACTGCGCGGCATTGGCGCGATGGTTGTTATTTTCGTTACCCAATACATATTGGCTAGAATAACCAATCACATTAGCGCCTATATTCCAAGCTGGCGTTACCGCGTATTGGCCACGCAATTTTAATTGATGCAATGGAATCACTGGTAAGCGATCGCCTGCTTTTGCGGTAAACACACCATCGTTATCAAAGCCAGAAGAGTTAGAACCATTAGCAAACTCAACGTCAGTGTCATAAGTGGCTTTAACATAGCTATAAGATGCACTCCATTTAAATTGATCAGCAATGCCATTTAAACCCAAATCTAAGCCTTGACGCTTGGTTCTGCCCACGTTGTTAAAGTAACCTGCGCCGTTTTGCGCATTGGCGGCAGTAAACTGAATATCATCATGGTTCACCGCATGATAGATGCCTGCATTCCAATTAATCGCATCGGTTAACTTACCACGGCCACCAAACTCGTAGGTTTTAGCCACCACTTGATTGAGTGGTGGATCATCCGCAAGTGCTGCTGGCAGTAAGCATGGCGCCTCAGGGTTGGAACAGCCTAGCTCAATAGCAGTTGGTGCACGACTAGACTCACTATACGAGGTATATAAAGTCAGGTCTTTAGTCGGCGTATGCGTCAAACCAATCGTCGGGTTTAAACGTGTGTAGCTATCGCGCGCCGTTAAACTGTTTGGGTTGGTATCCGTTTTTGGGCCACGCAACGTGTCTGTGTTATCAATACGCGTAAAATTCCAGCTTGCGCCAACGTTTAAATGCCATTGATCATTTAAGGACAAGGTATCGGTAGCAAACAAACGCGCGGTGTATTGCTTACCGGTTAAGCCTGTGGTTTGGCGCTGCGGTAGCACACCATCGCCTTCAAATGAAGGCGCACGGGTAGCATCAAACACTGACTCACTACCAGGAAATCCGCCAATGATGCCATCTTCAATGGCTTCACTGTCTTCCGAGACATTGGCTTGTTCAGTTTGTTTAAAGCGTATTAAGCTGTAATCATAACCAGCGCCAATCACCAATTGATTCTCTTTACCCATAAAGTTTTCGTTAAAGGTAAATTGACCTGTTGTACCGTAACTGTCTTGTGAGGTTTTGGTCCGATTGAGCACTGAACCTATCAACTCACACTCTTCACCTGTATCACAATTGATGCCTGGATAACCCGGAAACTCATCTTCAAATTCAGCTTCATAGCCGTCGCCATTCAATGTTCTGCGATTTGATTTTTTGTAATAGACATTGCCAGAAAACATGGTGTCGTCGTTCATCCAATGAGACCCATTCAGCGTTAACATATGGGAATAGTTATTGGTGAAGTCAGGCCGAGTATGAATTTGTTCTTTATTGCCTCGCAGTAAAAATTCTGGTGTTAGCCCGTTACCAATCAAATTATTATCACTGCCAATATAGGATAAATCCAATTTGGTGGTTTCATTTTGCCAGCCTGTTTTAGCAAACAGTTGATTCACATGTGATGGCGAATAATCTCTCCAGCCATCTTCCGTGGTGTGTTGATAGCCCAGCATATAGTCCACTGAGCCGTCTTTAGACACGCCACCATATTCAATTAATGCACGCTCACGACCCCATGAACCTGCCTCATATTCAAAAGCAGCGCCTTGGTTGTCGCGTCCGCTTTTGGTTTGTACCGCAATGGCACCCCCTAATGTATTCAAACCATATAATGGATTAGAACCTGGCACCACTTGCATACTGCCGATGGCAAAGCTAGGAATTTTGTCCCAAGAGGTGACGTCACCAAACGGCTCGTTCACACGCACACCATCAATATAAGTAGACAAGCCTTGTGGGTTGCCTAATAACGGTGAAGAAGAGTAACCACGAAAGTTAATTTCGGGCTGCCAAGGGTTCCCGCCGAGTTCAGTCACGGTTACACCTTGCATATTACTATTCATATAATCTGCAATAGAAACGCCGGTTTGATTATTCAAATCTTTGGGCGCGCCCATTTGGATATTGGCCGGCACTTTGTGCAGGGGCAAGCCTATGCCTTTAAGTGGCGTTGCGCTGTACACCTCAATAGTATCCAAACGTAGGTCTTTTGCCTCATCTGCCACGGCTATCTGTGGCATCGCGTAAGCTGACAACATCGCCAGTAATATGATTTTGGGTTGTAAAGCTTTAGAAGGGAGTGATGAAGTCATAGCGTCTCTTTGAAAAATTAATTGAACACAGTCTGAGTCTACTGCAATAAGTGTTCCCAACATGAGACTAAGAAAAAAGGGCTGAATAATCAACTACTAGCGTAGTATGACCTGCTCTTAGCCCTTATTCTAACCTGACAGATGGTTGTAAACAACCATATTAACAACCAAGTATTGGTTGTTAATAGCCGGTTTTAAATGCTGTTAAGGAGTTGTTTCGGCGGCTGATTGAGATACTGGCGCACCACCCACCAAGCCGAGAGCGGGATAAAAATAAGCGCGCTAACAATAGCGATGAGTGCGATGCTTAAGTTAAGTTGATACGGAATATCCAACATAAAATGGCTAATGTAATATGCCATGCCATTGGCCAACACCACAGCCACTAACACTGCTACCAGCGCGATGCATAAAAACTCGGCCATCATGGCCCAACTGACTTGCTGGCGAGATGCGCCTAGCACACGCAGCAAAGTGGACTCGCGAATTCTGGCCGTTTTGGTGGCAATTAACGCAGCATACAGCACCGCCAAACCCGACACTAAGCTAAATAAAAACACATAGGCCACCGCCACACTCATTTTTTGCATAATCGCCCGCACCTGCTCCATCAGCGCCGCCACGTCAATCACGGTGAGGTTAGGAAACTGCTTTAGCAGCTGATTGACAAAATCGGCGTCCTCTCTGGGCAAATAAAACGCCGTCATGTAGCTCGCCATAAACGGGTCTAGCACAAGGGGCGGCGTCACCGCAAAAAAGTTGGCACGCATGCTGTCCCACTCCACTTTACGGATATTGGTCACCGTCAGCTTAAGCGGTACGCCAGTGATGTCATACGTTAAAGTATCGCCCACCTTAATATTCAGATTACTGGCAATGTCTTGCTCTATGGATACATATGGCTTGCCAGCGTCTGCTGGTTGCCACCATTGACCTTCTAGTAGCCTGTTATCTTCCTGCATCTCTGCGGCCATGGACAAATTAAACTCGCGCGCAGCCAAGCGTTTGGCGCGTTCGCTGGGGTAGCTGTCTAGGTTGATGGGTTGATCGTTAATCTGCGTCAGCCTGCCACGCACCATAGGAAACACTGCTGGCTGCGTCATGCCTTGATGAGTAAACGTTTTAGTAAAAGCGGGTAACTGCGCTTTTTGTAGATTAATCACAAAGCGGTTAGGCGCATCTGCGGGAAGTGTAGCTTGCCAGCTGTCCATTAAATCGGTGCGGACGATGCTGAGCAGCACGATTACCATTAAGCCTAAGCCAAACGCAATCATCTGCGCAATGGATAAACGGATGCGCCGTTTAAGATTACTCAACCCTATTTGCAACGCGGCTAAGGTTTTGTTTTGGGTTTTGTTTTGACTGGACAGCTTTAACCTGAATAGCAGCTGCACCAGACCATACGCCAACACACCGACTATAGCGGCAGCCACTAGCAAGCCAAGTGACACGACTGTCGCTAGCTGTAGCGTACTTGCTTGCAGCCAAATCAACAAAAACACCAGCAACGCTACTGGAATATACGTCAGCCAGTCACGCCTTAAATCCACTTCGACTTCTCTACGCAAAATGCGCACCGTGGTGAGCGTTTGGATAGACAGTAAATGCGGCCACATCAAGGCCAACATCACACAAATACTGACCGCAAAGCCTAATAAAAATGGCTGTAGTGTAACGGGCGCGAGCACTTCTACAAATAAAGTAGCCGCCAGCGTGGCCAAACCCTCTTGCAGAAAGTAACCCAAGGCACAGCCTAGCAAGCCACCTATACTGGCGACTAATAAGGTTTGCCAAATCATAATATTACGTATCAGCGTGTGGCTAGCGCCAAAGCAACGCAGCATGGCAAAGGTATCTAAATTGCGGCTGACAAACGGGCCGCTGGCCAATAACATGGCGATGACCGACAACACCACGCTGACCATGGAAGACAAGCCTAAAAAGATTTCGTCTTTTTCGATGGCACTTTTAATTACTGGCTGTGCC
>DASWSZ010000014.1:0-23738 GCA_036402395.1 Methylophilus sp. | reverse complement strand
CTATAAACACAGTACTGCACACAGTCAAAAGGAGAGAAAAATCAAGATACCCACCCAATAAATTTATGCTAAATTAACAACTAAGGGTGGGTCAATTTTAAATGCAATTGGTGGGTCAATTATTAATGCAATTCAACACTTATCGATACTGCGTAGTGATTTGAATCGACCACACCCGCTGAACTTCCAGCTTGTGTGCTCATGTCTTTAGCTTTTAGTTTTTTCAGCTTTTGCTTTTTTAACGTTGGCTTTAAATTGCGCGTCGTACTCAGCGCAATAAACTTGCCATTGCGCAATGGTGCGCTCTGCTGCTAGTTGTGCGAGCGCCAGCGTTGGCTGTTTCCAACTGTCTAACTGCGCGCCAAATTGCATTAGTGCCTCTCTGTCCGCTGCCCCTAAAAAGCCAGCATTGCGCAGGTGCCCCCAGGCTGTAATAGCGGCCATGCTATCAAAAATATTATCCAGCACACCCAGTTTGCCGTCCCATAGTGTTAAATCTAAGCGGTCTTGGCTTGGCTGCAGTGCTTTGATTAAGTAGGCTTGTTGGTCTACAGTGACGGTTTTAAGCAGCGCTGGCGGCAGAATTTGCGCGCCTGCTTGTATGGTGGCCACGCGTTGCGATTCAGAGGCCCATCTAGGTTGCTGCGTTTTCAAATAGGGGTTGAGCGCACTGGCGTGATGCGCTTTCATGTCCATCAGTGCGCGTTGACCTGCGCCGTTGCCATACACCAATACCACATAGCGTTCTACGCCTAGGCTACCCGTGCCAGCCACTCTGCGGGCAATATCCAGCGGGTAAAAAAAGTCTTTTTTATCTTGAATTTGCATGGCGCGGGTAAATTTTTCTAGCGCTATCTTTTTATCGGCTTTATTCAACCCTAATGCACGTTTGCCATCGATCAGTAATGTGTCACCTTTGGCGTTGGTGCGCTCCGCCAAAAAGGCTTTATCGCTGCGTTTACTTAAGCTAGATAACAATGCTTTAATCGAGCCGCGCGCTGTTTTGCGCTCCACCATTTGGCTTTGCCGGATGCCAACGCGCTGGCGTAGGTGTGCAACATGCTGTCTAACAATGCTTCAGTTTGTTTGGGTTTTAGTTTAAGCGTGCCTTGCGCCACGATTAAGCTGGTGATTAATCTTGTAAGCTCCCACAAACAGGGGGCGAGTGCTGACTCATCAAAATCGTTGAGGTCAAAATAGGCCAAGCCGTTTTCTGCTTTGTAAGTGCCAAAGTTTTCTAGGTGTAAATCGCCACACACCCAAACCTTGGGGCTTGCTAGCTGATTGAGCTGGGTGTGCCATTCTGCATAAAACAAGTGGCAGGCGCCGCGCAAAAACACAAACGGGTCGCTGCGCATGGCGGCTAACTTCATTTGTAGGCGCTCATCATCACGACCCGCGTTGTAGCTGAGGATTTTATCTAAGACCTTCATGTGGGCACCTGTTTATTAATAGTTAGCGTGGTATTGATGATTGATGCGGCGTCTAGCCTAGCTTTGGCTTAGCCGCTGCTAGTGCGCTGCCGTAGTGTTTGTTGCACCTAGTGTTGTGCTTACCTAGCTTAGCTACAGCAACCAGATTTGGGGGCGGGTTTGTTGGGTTTTTTAAGCCACACTTTTAAAAAGTCTGGTTTGCTCATGGGCTGCACTTGTAAGTCTTGTTGCAGTGTTTTGTCCGTGACGTGCTGTTGGTAATGATTAAAGTGAGCGAGATAATCAGCATATGCGCGGTCCGCGCCTCTTAGTGCGGTGAATTGAGTCCATAACCATTTTTTAAATTTAAACATGCCCATCCTTTTACGCATCTAATTGCTATTCATTGCAATAGGCTAGTTTGAGCGTGCGCAGTGTAGCCACAGCTGGCGGCCTATGCCCTTAAGGCATAGTAACCCAAATCTAACATTTGCAGCAGTGTGCTGGCTTTAGCCTTGCGTACTGCATTCCACAGATAAATGATGGCGTGGATGCATATAAAAGCCATCGCCAGCATCGGGGTACTCTTCTTTGTGATGACTGATTAATTTGTAGTCATGCGCGCACAGCTCACTGGCTTTAGCTTTACATTGTTCTAAGCTGGTATTGAATTCACTACAGGTCAGCTGATGCACTTGTCTGCCGTTGTGCTCTGTGGTGTTTGAGTGCACGCTGGCACAGGAAATAAGCAAGAGTAAGGGTGCAAAACGTAACATGCTGTTCATGATGGTCTCCTTTTTCTAATTATTTAATCATATGTCATACGGCTGTCACATAGCCATGCTACAGCAAGACATATTATTACTGAGCATTTCTTTTGCGCTAAGTTCTATGAATTTTTTGTGACAAATGGCTTAAATGCTAGCATTTAAGCAAATAGGGATGGCAAAAACAGCTTTGATAATGCGCCGCTTGCCATCATCAGCCTTACTAAGCTTAACCACAGTAAGGTTTCAAGCGTCAGGTTTTATATCTCCATGCGCAGCGTCACGCATTGAGGGTGCTATTAGACAATTTTGCCAGTGCGGCACAATATGTGGCATTACTCACATAGTCTTGATTAAAAGCACGTTAGAATGGGTTCATTATTATCTCAAAAGAGAATCGCCCATGTGGCTCAATGCTAGATGTAACATGACTTTTGATGTGAGCGTTGCCACGCCGTTTATCTTAATGCTGCGCCCGCGCAGTGGCTTAAATCAGTGGGTGGCGCGCGAATCCTATGCCTTAACGCCCAGCGTGCCTGCCATGGAATACACCGATAATTACGGCAACCTGTGTCAGCGCTTGATTGCGCCGGCTGGTTTATTTTCTATCCGTACCTCAGCCGATATCCTCACTGCCGATGGCATTGCGGTGGCGCCAGGTGCGCCATTTGATGAGGTGCAAAACTTGCCCGATGCGGTGCTGACGTATTTGCTGCCTAGCCGCTATTGCGAGTCTGATCGCTTTATTGATCTAGGCCAAGAAATCGTTGCAGGTCTGACGCCGGGCTACGATCAGGTAACGGCCATTGTGGATTGGATACGTCAAAATATCCATTTCAATTCCGATTCCATACACTTTCAATTGTCGGCGGTAGAGGTCAATCAGCAGCGTGAAGGCGTATGTCGTGAGCTGGCGCATTTAGGCATCGCCTTATGCCGTGGTTTGTGTATTCCAGCGCGCATGGTGGTGGGGTACTTGCATGGCCTGCAGCCTATGGATTTTCATGCGTGGTTTGAGGCTTATGTGGGTGGCCGCTGGTATACCTTTGACCCGACGCAGGCACAACCTGTGGGCGGACGCATTACCGTCGCTTGCGGCCGCGATGCAGCCGACGTGGCCATTTTTACCCAATTTGGCCCCGCTTTATATCCGCTAGAAATGTCAGTACAAGTAGAAATGCGAACTTCTGCACCGGATTAATGTGATGCAACGCTTACGCATTAAACATTTAACCGAATACCACTATCCCGCCCAAGTCATGCTGAATCGGCATCGGTTGTTACTGCGTCCACGTGAAGGCCATGATGTACGTATTGAGTCGTCCAAGTTAGTCATCAGCCCGGCCTACAGCATACAATGGCAACGTGATGTGTTGGATAATTCGCTGGCCATTGTGCATTTTTTTGCGCCTACCAATCAGCTCACCATTAGCAGCGAGGTGATTATTCAACACTATGAGCGCGCGCCGCACGAGATCAAACCAGCGCATGCCAGTGTGCAATACCCATTTAACTATGGCGTACATGAACAAGTAGATTTGGCGGCGTTTCAAACGTCGATGTATTTGGCCGATCAGGCCATGGTGCAACGCTGGCTACAGCAGTTTAATCTGCACGGTATGGATGCATTTAGCCTACTAATGCAATTAAATCAGACCATTAGTCAGCAATTTAGGTATCAAATACGCGAGGAAATTGGCGTGCAGTCACCAGCCGCAACCTTGAACAAAAAGAGCGGTTCTTGCCGTGATTATGCCACCTTGCTAATAGAAGCCTGTCGTTATCTGGGCTTGGCCAGCCGCTTTGTCAGTGGCTATTTACATGCGCCCGCGACTGAGGTGGGTAACGCCACCACCCATGCTTGGGTAGAAGTGTATTTGCCCAACTCTGGCTGGCAAGGCTTTGACCCAACCTCAGGTGAAGTGGTGGGTAATCGCCATATTGCCGTGGCGGTAGCCCGTGATCCAGAATCGGTGTCGCCAGTATCTGGTAGCTTTGTTGGCGTAGGCTTAATGACGCCGCTGATGGTGGTCAATGTGCAAGTCAATCTGATTACTTAAGCAGTCAAAACTGTCATCACTGCCAGCTGTACTAGCCGCCGCTTAAAAAAGTCCACCTGCTTGCGTTTAATACTTGGCTAAATCAGTAAATAACGGTATCATGCGCACCTCGTTGGTTAGCGGGGTGCTTAGCTCAGTTGGTAGAGCGTCGCCCTTACAAGGCGAATGTCAGCGGTTCGACCCCGTTAGCACCCACCAAAAATCAACGTAGTGACTGCAGCGATTGATTAACCTAAGCGCTGCTAGTAAGGAGTGGTAGTTCAGTTGGTTAGAATACCGGCCTGTCACGCCGGGGGTCGCGGGTTCGAGTCCCGTCCACTCCGCCAACATTTAAAATCCCTAACAGTGTATCGCTGCTAGGGATTTTTTCTTTTATGCACCATGTGCACGCTATTTAATTGCCATACTTAAAGTACTGCTTGCGTCATCATACTGTCACAGGGCTAGTTAACAATCTCACGGGTTAAATGTTGTATTCCCAACTAAACCGAGGAGATTTGATATGAGTAGTGCTTTGCATCCAGATGGCATGCTGAATCCTAGCGATAGCGTCGCCAATACCAGCAATAATCCATCTATCCGTAGCTTGATTGAAGAACGTGCATTGACCCGTCGTACCTTTGTGAAAGGCGCGTTGGGCACTTCGGCACTGGCCATGTTTGGTGGCAGCATGTTGGGTGGTTTTACCAACCCTGCACAAGCGGCGTATGCCGATTCGAATGGCAAAGGCCCTGCCGCTGTGGCTAGTAATACTATAGGCTTTACTTCTATAGCGCCTAACGTAGTGCCGATGACCGATGCCGTGACTGTACCTGAAGGTTATACCGCACGCGTGTTGGTGTCTTGGGGTGATGCACTCACCACTGCGCCACAATGGGATCCCTTCTCAGCCATGGACGAAGCCACACAATTGCGTAGTTATGGCGGCCATACCGATGGCATGCACTATTTCCCGTTTGCTTTTACCGGTAATGGCGCGCTGGCCAGCCGCCGTGGGCTGTTAGTCACCAACAGTGAATATGTAGACCCACCTTTGGTTAACCATGTACAGCCTGCTTCTAGCTATGCCTTGATGAACATTACGTTAGACATGGTGCGTGCACAACAAGCGGGTCACGGCGTAAACGTAATGGAAATTCAGCAGCAAAACAAACGCGATTGGCAAGTCAATCGCAGCTCATCTTACAATCGCCGCATCACTGGTAACACGCCTTGCGCTATCAGCGGCCCAGCCGCAGGTGACGCTATGCTACAAACGCCAGCGGACCCAACCGGTACGCGCGTATTAGGCACATTAAATAACTGCGCACATGGTTATACGCCTTGGGGCACTTACTTGGCCTGTGAAGAAAACTTTAATGGCTATTTTGGGACCAACGATGCCAGCTTTGTGGCTACCGCGCACGAAAGACGCTACGGCATTGCCCGAGCTGGTTTTGGTTACCGTTGGCATGACGCTGACCCACGTTTTGATATCACGCAACATCGCAATGAAGCCAACCGTTTTGGTTGGGTGGTAGAAATTGATCCATGGGATAAAAAAAGCACGCCAATTAAACGTACTGCTTTAGGTCGCTTCAAACACGAAAGCGCGGCCATTGCCGTGGATGCCGATAATCGCGTGGCCTTGTATATGGGCGACGATGAGCGTAACGAGTATGTGTATAAATTTGTCTGCACCAATACTTATCAAAAACGTAACCAACCTGCTAACCGCACTATGCTAGATGACGGTATTTTGTATGTGGCTAAATTTAATGCTGACGGTTCAGGTCAGTGGTTGCCGCTGATTTGGGGTCAAAATGGCTTAACACCAGAAAATGGTTTTGCAAGCCAAGCCGAAGTGCTGATTAAAGCCCGTCAAGCCGGGGACCGTTTGGGTGCCACCATGATGGACAGACCAGAATGGGCCACCGTACACCCAACTTCAGGCGAAGTGTATTTAACCTTAACCAACAATAGCCGCCGTGGTAACACACCAGTATCGTCTAACAACATCAACGGTACCACCAGTGCCGGTGGCGCTAACCCGCCGGTAGATGCGGCTAACCCACGTCCAGACAACGATTACGGCCACATTATTCGCTGGCGCGAAACTGGCGCAAGCGTAGCCGCATTGACGTTTGCTTGGGATGTATTTGTACAGTGTGGTGACAAACAAACCGCTAAAACTTTAGGCGCCAGCTACAACAGCAGCGAGTTTAACGGCCAAGCGGTGGGTTATGCTGGCAATATCAATGGCGATGACTACGGCGCACCAGACGGTATTTGGTTTGATAAAGATGGCAGATTGTGGATACAAACCGACCAAGCCGGTGATGCACAAGGTGATTGGGCTAACATTGGCGGTAACGTCATGATGTGTGCCGACCCAGTGACGGGTGAAACACGCCGCTTCTTAACCGCGCCGCCACATGCAGAAGTGACTGGTGTTGTCTCTACGCCTGATGGCACTACTATGTTTGTCGGTATTCAGCATCCGGGTGAAGATTGGTCTGCTACCTTTACTGATAACTCCACTTGGCCAGACAATGGTGCCAATGGCCCTACTACGGTGAGTGATAGACGCGTGGCTAAACCGCGCTCTAGTGTGGTAGTGATTACCAAGGATGACGGTGGTGTGATTGGTACTTAAGACTTTGTATTAGCTAGGCAAAAAAGCGGCATGTGATGCCGCTTTTTTTATGTCTTCATGCTTACACTCTATCTACAGATTCTGCATCAAATTGCAAGTTGGCCAATCTGGCGTATAAGCCTTCCTGATTTCTTAATTCGGCGGCGTTGCCCATTTCCACAATTTCGCCATGTTCCATCACCACAATGCGGTCAGCCTTTTGCACCGTGGCTAAGCGGTGAGCAATGATTAAAGTAGTGCGGCCTTGCATAGCCGCGCTTAGCCCTTGCTGCACTAGGATTTCGCTTTCTGCATCTAGTGCGCTGGTGGCTTCGTCTAATAATAAAATCGGCGCATCTTTTAGAATGGCGCGTGCAATGGCAATACGTTGGCGTTGACCGCCAGATAAACGTGTGCCGCGTTCGCCTAAAAATGTTTGGTAGCCTTCTGGTAATAAAGTCACAAACTGTGCTACTTGCGCGGCTTGTGCGGCCGCAATCACTTCGGCATCAGTAGCGTTTTGATTGCCATAGCGGATATTTTCCATGACATTGGCCGAAAAGATGACGGGGTCTTGCGGCACAATGGCAATCATGCTGCGCAAAGATTCTAAGCTGAGTTGGCGGATGTCTTGGCCGTTAATGCTAATGCTGCCGCTTTCCACTTCATAAAAACGTAATAGCAATTGGAACATCGTAGTTTTTCCGGCACCGGATGGCCCAACCAACGCGATGGTTTCTCCGGCGGCAATATTGAGTTGTATCAGTTTAAGCGCAGGCGTGAGTGGACGCGATGGATAATGAAAGCTGACATTATTAAAACTAATCACCGCGGATTGTGTACTGGCTAACGCTTGTGGCTGCGTTGGTTCGGCTATGGCTGGTGTTGCGTGTAGTAATTCTAACAAGCGTTCGGTGGCACCCGCGGCGCGCATAATGTCGCCCCATACTTCGGCCATAGTACTCACACTGCCTGCCACCATGGCGGCGTACAGCACAAAAGACGCCAGTTCGCCCCCTGTCATACTGCCTTGGCTGACTTGCCTCGCACCCAGCCACAATACAAAAATAATGGTGCCCATCACTGCCGTAATAATCACAGCAGTGAGTAAAGCGCGCACCCGTACCCGCCGAATGGCGGTGCTAAAGCTGAGTTCTGCACTCTGGCTAAAGCGCTTAATCTCACGATGTTCTTGCGTGTACGATTGCACTGTTGGCATGGCATTGAGAATTTCACCAGCCATGGCAGAGCTATCGGCAATGCGGTCTTGGGATTCGCGCGACAATTTTTTAACCGAGCGGCCAATGAGCATAATAGGCAAAATCAGCAGCACCATTAAACCGACATTAATCGCAAACAAGTAAAAACTGGTCACTGCCAGCATAATCATGCCGCCAGTAAATTGAAACAAACTGCGCAAGCCCATCGACGCTGAGCTACCCACCACGGTTTGAATGAGCGTGGTGTCGCCGGTTAAGCGTGATAGCACCTCACCAGTTTGTAGCGTTTCAAAAAACTGTGGCGATTGCGTCAAGACGCGGCCGTAGACAGCGCTGCGTAAGTCCACCGTCACGCGCTCGCCTATCCAAGATACGGTGTAATACCGTGACGCCACCATCAACGCCCAAAACGCAGCTAAGCCAAACAGCAAACCAAAGTGGCTATTGAGACTGACGCTACTGGCCGCACTTGCTTTGGCACTGCCAAAGCCAAAGTCTATTAAATCCCGAAATGCTAAAGGCACTAGCAATAATGCGCCAGAAGCCAAGCACAGCAACACAAACGCTACTGCCATTTGCCAGCGATACGGCCGTAAAAACGGCCATAAATCTTTCAGCGATGCTACGCGTTTAGGCGGTGCCTTGGCACTGCTGCTAGAGGTAGGTGGGGCAGATGTACTGGGTCGGCTGGCTTGTGTCATAAGATGGCTCTGATTAAGTGCTAAGGAATACCAAGTGCATGATGCCATGCTTAAGCGCTGGCGGGTGCAATACCTATTATTGAATAGCTTGCAGTATCAGGCTATCAATGTTGCGTTTGGTTCTATGTAATGTGGTGTTACAACATGAGGTATGGTAATTTAAAAGCCCATCACGCACTTAACCTTGATATGCATGCAGAAGACTTACAGCGTTTAGTGACGCTAACCATGCCGTATGGCAAATACAAAGGGCGCGTGATAGCCGATTTGCCCGGCCAATATCTCAATTGGTTTGCGCGCGAGGGCTTTCCCAAAGGCGAGTTGGGGCGTTTGCTGCAACTGATGCAAGAGATAGACTATAACGGCTTAAGTGACTTACTTAAGCCGTTGCGGGCTTAATGATAAAACATCGTTGATGCGCCGCTTTAATCCGTAAGGCGGGTGCTCAATTGGCATTTACACATCAATAAAATGCAACGATAATTGTCTGCTGATTTAAACTATTAACACACAAATAATAATTAATTTAAATAATGAACACCCTAGTCAATCCGCCCAATAACGATCCAGACGTTTACAAAACATTATTAGAGTCTACCAAAGCCATTCCTTGGAAAATAGATTGGCGCAGCATGCAGTTTACTTATATTGGCCCGCAAATTGAAAAGTTGCTGGGCTGGTCTGTTGACAGCTGGGCGACAGCGCAGGATTGGATAGACCGCATGCACCCAGAAGACCGCGAGCGCGTGCCGACTTATTGCATTGCGCAATCGCAAGCTGGGCAAGACCATGAAGCCGATTACCGGGCGCTGACCAAAGACGGCCACTATGTCTGGATACGCGATGTGGTACACGTAGTGCGTGACGAAGCGGGTGAGGTGGCATCCTTAATTGGCTTTATGTTTGATATTAGCGAGCGCAAAAAAACCGAGGATGAAGTGCTGCGTTTACAGCATGAGCTGGAGCGACTGTCATATAAAGACAGTTTAACCGAAGTGCCGAATCGTCGTATGTTTGACTCTGTGCTGGAGTTGGAGTGGATGAACGCACGCCGTAATCGCCAGCCTTTGTCTTTAATTGTGCTGGATATTGACTACTTTAAGCAATACAACGATTGTTACGGCCATGTGCAAGGCGATGCTTGCCTTAAGCAAGTGGCGCAATTGTTAAGCACTACTGCGACACGGGCACGCGATTTATTTGCCCGTTTTGGCGGTGAAGAATTTGTCATTGTGTTGCCAGAAACTGATGAAGCGGCCGCCAGAACGGTGGCAGAACGTTGTCAAAGTTTAATTCGGCAAGCCGAAATCCCGCATGCCAACTCTGACATTGCGCCTTATCTCACCATTAGTTTAGGCGTCAATACCATGCTGCCAACCCAGATGGAAGGCATGGTGGCATTTATTGAAGCGACCGATCAGCGCCTATACCAGGCTAAACAGTCCGGTAGAAATTTAATCGTTTGATGGCGTGGCGAGGCCTTATCCTGTAGGCAATGACTAGACGCGACTCATGATAATCACCAGCCGCTGTTCATGAAGAGTGATAGTGTGATTTTTAAATCGTGGCGTAATATGGATACATACGAACACGACATACCGTCAGTTCAAACAAACAACACTTTGGAGAAATATTATGTGGACAACACCAGCAGCTACAGAAATGCGTTTTGGCTTTGAAGTAACAATGTACGTGATGAACAAATAAGTTAATACACTTATTGGGTTTAAATTAAAGGCGCTTATAGCGCCTTTAATCGTTTTATCTGCAGCTTTACTATTGTGCTCTCGGCGGTTGCAGCGGTATCACTATGCCGTTATAACAACGCTAGCCATGACCAGTATTGCTTACAGAATTTTTATCAGCCAATACACTCTCTCACTAGTTGCCTCAATCACACACACTATGATAAAAGCCACGCAAAGAATCGCTACCAGCCTCAGTGTCGCATTGACCGCGCTCATCAGCGCCGCCTGCTCACCAGTCAATCTGCTTAACAGTGTCATTCCTAGCCATGGCTATCAATTGCATGCCAATATTGCCTACGGCCACGCTAGCCGACAGCGCTTAGATGTTTACCAGCCAGTGCAGCCCACTAGTCAAAAGCGCCCAGTCATTGTGTTTTTTTATGGCGGTAGTTGGGATTCTGGCGATAAAAAAGATTATCTGTTTGTGGCAGAAGCGTTTACTTCTAAAGGTTTTGTCACGGTAATACCGGATTATCGAGTCTATCCTGAGGTGAAATTTCCACAAGTCATGGAAGACCCTGCCTATGCGGCTAAATGGGTTAAGTTGCATATTGCTGAATTTGGCGGTGACGCCAATCAAGTCTATCTGGTTGGCCATTCTGCAGGCGCACATTTAGCGGTAATGTTAGGCCTAAACGACACTTATCTGGATGTGGTTGGTTTACAGAAAACAGACTTTAAAGCCACCATAGGGCTGGCTGGGCCGTATGATTTCTTACCGCTGACCTCAGACCGGCTTAAAACTATTTTTGGTCCAGAAGAGGTTCGTTGGCAGTCACAGCCGATTGCATATGTCAATGGCCAGAATCAGCCTATGTTATTACTGGTGGGCATGCAAGATGGCACGGTGTGGCCACGCAACTCGATTAATCTGGCCAACAAAATCAAAGCGCATCAAGGCCCAGTGCAAATGATTCAGTACCCGCGCTATGGTCATATTGATATGGTGGCTAAATTAGCTAAACCATTGCGCGGCAATAGTACGTTGTTGGAAGATGTGGTGCATTTTATTCATCAGCAATCCACACCATTGCAGGTGACGCGCTGAGCGCTAGCAAGCGTTATCCGTCAATAAGTTAAATGTTCGCATCTGTAAAGCCGTAAAACTGTGCATATGCGCACCACTTTTGTGCGTTAAACAAGCGAGTGCAAGGTATCGGTCACTGTATTTTGCAGTCATTTTCCGCATTTACGTAGTACATCCTCACCCGCCCATACACCACATTGTGCAAGCTTTACGCAAAACAGCGGCAGTATTTTGTTTACTGCGCTTTACCGCACATTTGTCTAACTAATTTCACTATAAACTGCTTAAAGCAAAGAGATTAATGGCGTTAACCGGTGAATACTGGCCATATTGATCCATTGCAAACAGATAAACTGAGCGCGTTTTTTCAGGGTTTTCTAAACTTTGTTTTACAGTTTGCTGTATTAATCTTTTGTCTAGTGCTGCCGTTATACAACTTAGCACAAGGCAACTATTGTGCTGTGGTACGTGGGCTTGGAATAGGAATTGCTTAGGTCTGTACAGCTGTGTTTATTTTTTTGAGTGTTTGCGAGGTTTATCAAATGTAGTTGTAGATTGGAGATTACGATGACAAAGTACTTGATTAGAGGTGTATATTCAATGTTGGTGATATGGGGGGCGGTCAGTGCAGCATGGGCTGACTCTGCACCAGTGCCCTCACCAGAGACCTTACAGCAACTCAATGCACAAGTACTGCGGGTGCAGGTAGCGCTTACCAATGGCAGCTACGGTTTAGGTTCTGCCGTGGTCATTGCCAAAGATCAGGTAGTCACCAATTGTCATGTAGTCGCTAATGCGGCCAGCATCAGCGTCGTCAGCAACGGCGCTTCGTTTAGTGCCAGCGCCATCAAGCCAGATTGGTATCACGATGTGTGCATATTGAAAGTGGAAGGCTTAAATGCGCCTATCGCCACTATCGGTTCTAGCAAAGCGCTTAAGTATGAGCAACCAGTGTTCACCATCGGTTATCCTAGTTTCTTACCTATCCCCACCAGCACTTATGGCGTAGTCAAAGGCTTATTTCCAATGGACGATAGCGTGATTATTCGTGCGACTAGCTCCTTTAAAATGGGCGCCAGCGGCGGCGGTGTGTTTGATCACGCTGGCAATTTAGTCGGCATCATTACCTTAAAAAGTCCAGGTCGTCATGGTTACTATTACAACATGCCAGTGGAGTGGGTAAAAGCCTTAATGAATAAACCTGAACAACCGATTGTTAGCCAAAGTGAGTTGCCATTTTGGGCACAAGCCGTCGACAAATGGCCACACTTTATGAATGTAGTGCACCCCTATTTAACCGAAGACTGGAATGCGCTATTAAAAGTGGCCACCACTTGGACTGAGCAAGAGCCTAACACTACAGAAGCTTGGTTCTATTTAGCCGCCGCCGAATATGCGGCCAAAAACTACCAAAAAGCGGAAGAACATTTATACCGTGTGGTGGCCATGAACGGTCAGCATAGCCAGGCCTTGTATTACTTGGGCATGATTGCTGAAGTCAGCGGTAAGCACAATGAGGCCATGACCAATGTCGCGTTGCTGAACAAGTTGGATGAAGCCACTGCGACACAACTTAAAGTCGCTATGGGCTTAACCGCCAATATGGATAAGTAATGTGATGGTTCAAAATAGCGGATAAACGGCAATTTTTAATTCCGCTACATTCTAAATATAGGCCATAAGGCGATGCGTAATCATCGCCTTATTTTTTTGCCAGACTAGATACGCCCTTGCCGATGGACTAGCTGGGCTTGCTCAGGTCCACTTTTTGGCGCAACTGTTAATCTTTATTAAATCTCCGCTTAAACGGCACTTATCCGCTTGTAAGACCTAGCGCTTCAAAACGCACGTGCTAATATTTACCACATATTCAAGTGTGCCTATTAAATAATAAGTCGTTACCTATGAAGCAAACATTGTTATTAAATCGGTTTGCCGCCCAAGCAAAAAAATACTTAGGCAGTGTACATTTAACCCGTATGCATACAGATCAAGCCTATGCTATGGATGTCGTGCTACACGCCTATACCACCAACGATGCCGAGCTGGTGGAATCTGCAAAAAGCATACTGGGTTCGCTTAAGGTGAATGTACGACTGATCGCCGAGATTGAGCGTTTTTTAAATGATTACACCCGTACCCGCTTGCTGCCCAAAGTGCAACATCATTTACGCGAGCTGGCGCAGTATATTTATAATATTCCCACCAATGGTGTGGCCTATCGTAAAGCCGTGCACCCCTACTTGGCGCAGCTGGCCAGCCATGAGCAAGAGTTTTGTGTCAATTTGGTCCGTGCGTTTTTTCCGTACTGGTTAAAAACGGGGCAAGAGGCAGAAGCGCCTGAGTCGATGACCGACTATGCCAGAAATTTATTGGGTCAAGTCACCAGTAGGCAATCGTTTATTAAGTTATGGATGCATGTGGATGACCTGATTTTGTCTGATGTGGAAACGCAACTTTTGACGCATTATGCCAAAACGATGGCAGCCAACGGCTTGGAATATGAAGCGGTGGTCACGCGTAAAAAAATTGCTAAAATTCTCATTGTCGAACTTAGAGGCTGCACCACCGAAGACAGGTTTGGCTATCGTCTGATGGTAGACAATATCCAAAACATGATAGAAAAAGAAGATTTGCGCGATTTCTTTACCTTGGTTGCCCGCGAATTTTATGGTGTCCGACGCAGTCATGCCGGCATGCACTAAGTAAACCTTTTTACACTACCGCACGTAGCCCGCCCATCTATACTTTCCCCTGTTGTAGGAGTCATCCGACTTCGCTATCAGCTGTTTGCCACTGCTGGATGGCTGCATTCATCCCTATGATGTGACACTCACCTACTTATAGGATATTGCAATGTCTAACACCCCACCATATGTAACTGCCGAAGCAACGACTGCAGACTCAGCCTTTAATCTCGATATCGAGACAATCCGTAACAATGCCCGCAAGCATGTTGAAGAAGGTGCACAAAGTTTGTCATATCGCGCCAACCGTGACAGTGTGATTGCGCACTTAAATGCAGCGTTGGCCACCGAGCTGGTGTGTGTATTGCGTTATAAGCGCCACTATTTTACTGCCTCTGGGTTAAAGGCAGAGGCGGTAGCCAAAGAATTTAACATCCATGCACAAGAAGAATTAAAGCATGCTGATTGGCTGGCAAAACGTATTGTTGAGTTAGGCGGCGCGCCTGATTTTTCCCCAGAGAGTTTGGTCAGTCGTAGCCATGCCGACTATGTGCCCTGCTTAGATTTACAAGACATGATTAAAGAAAATCTGATTGCAGAGCGCATTGCCATTGATGCCTATACCGCGCTGATTCGTTATATTGGCGATAAAGACCCAACTACCAGACGCATGTTAGAAGAGATATTGGCGCAAGAAGAAGAGCATGCCGATGAGTTGTTTGATTGGATTAATCAATCGACAGCTTAATATTTATGCAATAAACTTTGCCATAGTATGCAATCGCCTTGGATACTAGACTAACCTTTTTGAATGAGACCTTGCATGCACATCACCCAGCCAGTAGTGGTAGTCAACGCGCCAAGATGGCCAGTGCTGTTACTTATAGTGATGTGCATGATGAGCGGCTTATCTGCTTGCGTTACCGTGGCCAACGCGCCGCACATTATTCAGCGCGCCGAAGCAGCGCCCGAGCAAGTGGAAATTGAAGGTACCAAACGTACTTTAAGTGCAGCCGCTAGCGACCGCGCCATCCAAAAAATCACGCATGATGATGAGTCTGAAGCGTTATTGCAACGCCATTTGCAGGTGGAGCAGCAAGTGGCCGATTCCCCCTTGTTTGCGGGCAATAATGCGCATTTATTATTTGATGGTAAAGAAACGTTTGATGCCAAATATGAGGCGATTGATAGTGCCAAGCATCACATCAATCTGGAATATTTTATTTTTGAAAATGTGAAGCTCAAAGGTGTGACGCTAGAAGCCCTTTTGCTCAAAAAGCGCGCGCAAGGGGTGGCGGTCAATATCATTTACGATGCATTTGGTTCTTCTGGTACACCGGTCGAATTTTTTGACAATCTAAAAAAAGCTGGCGTAAAGATGACCGAATTTCATCCGGTCGACTTAGAAAATATTGGCAATATTAACTACCGTGACCATAGAAAAATTCTGATTGTTGACGGGCAATTGGCGATTATTGGTGGCATTAACTTAAGCGCCACTTATCACAGTAAATCCAAGTTTGGTAAATCGGGTGCAAGAAACAGGGCAGCAGCACAGACCGATGTTAACTCTGCGCATTGGCGTGATACCGATATGCAGTTAGTCGGCCCTGCGGTAGCGGAGCTACAGCGCCTATTTTTAGCACATTGGGATGTGGCACAGCCCATAGACCAAACTACCTTTTTTCCAGTCATCGAGAAAAAGGGTAACGAGTTGATCCGCGTGATCGGCAGCTCACCCATCAACGATTTGCCACGCTACTACATCACCTTGATGTCAGCCATGACCAGCGCCGAAAAAGAAATTGCTTTAAGTGCCGCTTATTTTGTGCCGACCAAAGACGAGAAAGAGGCGCTGATGCAAGCCGCTCAGCGTGGCGTGAATGTGGATTTATTATTGCCAGGGATTAGCGATGCTAAGTTAGCCATTTATGTGCAGCAATCGCATTATTCAGATTTGCTCGATGCAGGGGTGCGTATCTATGAAAGCCACAGTGAAGTATTGCATGCCAAAACAGTGACCATTGATGGTGTGTGGAGTGTGATAGGCAGTTCTAATTTTGATTACCGCAGTGCGGCACTCAATTCAGAGATTGATTTAGTGGTACTAGGCCGCCAAACGGCGGATGAGCTTAAAGCAAAATTTAAAGAAGACGCAGGCAAAGCCAAAAAAATTGATAAAACCGCTTGGCATCGTCGGCCAATTACGCAAAAGTTAAAAGAACTCTTTTCACGTGTGTTCGAGCAAATGCTTTAGCAAAAGCACTTTAACGCTTACTTTCACTACACCACTTCTAGTTCCAGCTCTTCCACGTGGTAGTAATGGTCTTCATCCCACACGGTAAAATCTTGCGCGCTATACATGGCTTGTTGCATGTCCACATATTCGCCAAACAGCTGGTTTTCTTCATTTAAGATTTGATAAACAGTCATGTCACACCTCGTCTCTTATTCACTTACTATAAGTATGACATCGGCATCTTTAAAACATTCTTTAGAGCACATGTGGCTTTATGGCTTAGTTTTTGGATTAATTTTTCTATTTAAATTCAGCCCTTTACTTGTGTGACGTCATGATGAGGACGCGCTAGCGACATGATTCAAGTATCGCTAATTTTCGCGCCGTCGCCGTGGCTTCCAATGCACACACAATGTACCCACACACTAAACACTAGCCATGAGGCAACAAAATAGGCGTATTGTGGTCGTAGTGATTCGCGCCTTTAATTATGAAGCCCTTAACTATGTCTTTACTGATTCCTACCTTGTATTTTAAGCTGTCGCGCAGCGCCATCAGCTTAAGTAGCTTATTGTTGAGCAGCGCAGTGCTGGCGGCACCGTTGGCGGAGCCCACAGATGATTTTCTTTACCAATTGAAAGAGTCGCTGGTTAAAGTCAACACCACCACCAAATCTGGCGGCCATGGTTTTGGTACGGCAGTGGCCATTAGCAAAGAACTGGCGGTGACTAACTGCCATGTCATCAGCAGTACCAATGGCATCAGCATTAGCAAATGGGGCACTGAGTACCCAGTGGATTCGTTTCAAGCAGACTGGAAGCACGATTTGTGTATTTTAAAAGTGGCTTATGCCGATTTAAAGCCAGTGCAATTGGGCGACTCTTCCAAGCTGACGTATGAGCAGCCGCTGATTTCTATTTCTATGCCCAATGATTCGCCAGCGCCTTATGTGGCGCTTAGCGCGGTTAAAGCGTTGTACCCTATGGATGATGGGCTAGTGATACGTAGTCAAGCCGCGTTCTCGATTGGTGCCAGCGGCAGCCCAGTGTTTGATTATGCGGGCAATTTAATCGGCATTAGCACCTTTAAAAGCCCGGGCAAGCAGGCCTATTTTTATAATATGCCGGTCAATTGGGTTAAAGCCGCGTTAAACACACCGTCGGTTGCCAGCACGGATGCACATGATTTGCCGTTTTGGGATGCGCCAGAAGAACAGCGGCCATTTTTTATGCAGATAGTACTGCCCTTTCAAAATGCCCGTTGGCAAGATGTGATGGCGGTGGCCAAGCGCTGGCTGCAGCAAGAACCTGACAATGCTGAAGCTTGGTATTACCAAGGGGAAGCCAACGCGCACCTGGGTGATACGGCGTCCGCCATGCAAGACTTTCAAAAGGTGCTCAGCTTACATGCAGACCACCCTGCAACCTTGCAAGCCGTGGCCTTGCTGCAAAATGCACAAGGCAAACAGGCGGAAACTGAAAAAATCCGCATGACCCTTAAACAGATTAACCCGGAACTATTAGAAAAATTAGACAGCGCACTGCGCGAGCGCGCCGCGCAACCCTAAGTGTGCGCTACACTTAACTTATGCGCTAGGCTATCAGTTAGCACCCATTGGGCTTGATTTTTGGCTTAGCAATGATTGCAGTTAGGTTTAGGCAAGTGTTGGGCATTGGGAGATGATTGTGAAAAAACCACTCAGGTATGGGTTAGGCTTATTGTGCGTGCTAAGCGTAGGTTATGCCGTCTACGATTTTCAGCGTACTTCTGATATGCCGCGGGAGTTAACTGCGCTAGAAAAAGTCGGCGATGAATGTGATTTGATTGCAGAAAAAGCCGCTATGGCCTTGCCAGAAGCGCTGCCGTTTCAAAAGCTAGAAAAAGTCGCTAGGCGTGCACGCGTGATGCAAAACTGTATGAATGACCGTGGCTACAGGGAGAACCCAGCCTGGGTGAAATTTGCTGAGCCACTTGCGCTGCAACAGGCCAAGCAGCAACAAGTCTCCCAAAATGAGGCCTATGAAAGCTTAAGACGCAGCCATATGCTGATTTTTTATACGCCTAAAGATGCGCCGTTGTATTGGCTTGCGGTCAAACAAGACGCGCAGAAAAAATAAGCGCCATCTAGGATAACAGGCGCTTATGCCTGTGTACTACAGTGGTTGTTGCTGACTATCTTGGCCCTAAAAAGTCAGATTTACCCAACGCCACGCCGTTGTGACGCAAGATGTTGTAGGACGTGGTGACATGAAAATAGACATTCGGCATCACCCATTTCAACACATAATCCAAGCCAGTAAAGGTCAGGTCTACCTTGCGTATGGTAATGGTGACTGGTTTAGTCTCACTGCCCTCTAACTGCTCCGCCTCTATACTGTCCAAAAATGCAATTGTTTTAGCGATACGCGCCTGCAGTTCGGCAAAGCTGGTTTCGTTGTCTTCATATTTTGGAATCTCTACACCAGCTAAGCGTGCCGCCGCGCCTTTGCTCATGTCGGTGGCAATTTGCACTTGCCGCGTGAGCGGATACATATCGACAAACAACCTAGCATTCAATAGCACGCTGGGGTCTACCTCTTTGGCAATCGCGTAAGCCTCTCCCTTTTTTAGTAGATTAGATAGGTTATTTAGCGCACGTTTTAATGGCGTTAAGCTGAGCTCGTACATGGTGGGCATGGGGTGGGTTCCTCGATAACAATGTGGTTGATACGCGCCAACAAGCGTGTGCGCGCCTATAAAAATAATCTCCCTAGATTTTAATATAAGCCTATGATGAACGGCTAGATTAATCAAGGAGCGCTACCATGGCTAAAGGTCAAATACGGGGTAATAAAGAAGTGAAAAAGCCGAAAAAGAGTAAAGACGTGGTGGTGCCCAACAGTAGCATTATTCCGATGAAGCCCAGCAACCCACCTAAAAAATAGCGCTTGCAACAGGCTAAGTCATCGCTTGCCTGAGGCGTTTTGGTGGTACAGGTGTAAGTAAATAAGCCATGTGAGGTGACCACATGGTTTTTTTTTGGCAGATTGTTTTATCATGGTGTTAAGCAGTTTGCGCGCTTAGTTGTGCACCGCATGAATAATAGCTCACATAAACGCTTGAACAATCGCTGGTTAAGCGTTATCTAAACAGTAGGACAACACAGTGGATGGTAGGTTAGTTTTGCAATCTTTTTATCAGCGCTTAGAACAACAGTCAGCAAGCACGCCGGTGACATTTCTTATCATCGTCATCAACGTCGCCATTTTTATTGCCATGCTGTTCAGTGGTGCTGGCTTTTGGCATTCACCTAATGGTGTGCAACTGAGTTGGGGTGCTAATTTTGCCCCCGCCACGCAAGATGGTGAATGGTGGCGTTTAGGCCGCGCCATATTTTTACATTTAGGCGTCATGCATTTGCTGGTAAATAGCCTAGCCTTGTGGGATATCGGCCAACTGGCGGAACGCATGTATGGGCGAATGCGCTTTGTTACTATTTATTTACTAAGTGGCTTATTTGGTAATTTGCTTTCGCTGGTGATGCAAGGCAACCAAGCAGTGTCTGGTGGCGCATCCGGGGCTATTTTTGGCATCTATGCTGCTGCCTTGGTGTTTTTATGGCGCGAGCGCGCTGAGATTGCCGTGCATGAATTTCGATGGTTATTCGGCGGCGGTCTGTTGTTTGCCTTGCTCAGTATAGGCATGGGCTTTGTGGTGTCTGGCATAGATAATTCTGCGCATATCGGTGGCTTTGTGTCCGGCATGTTGCTGTGTATAGCGCTGTCAAAATCGTTATCAGCGCGCGCTATGCCGCGAAAATACAGCCTGTTAGCGGCGCTGTGTTTGGTCATCATGACGGCGCTACTGGTGATTAAATTGCCGCAGCCTAAATATCGCTGGAGTGACGAGCTGTTATTACGTAGCCAAATCAACGCTTTTTTATATGAAAATCAGGAAATTAACCGGCAGTGGTTAGCCGTGCTGCATGACGGCAAACAAGGCAATAAAACCTTTGAAGAATTGGCCAGCAAGATAGATTTTGCCATTCTGCAGCCATATGAAAGCAGCCACGATAAACTGTCACAGCTACCCGCGGACCCAGCGCTACCGTCTGCCCAGCAATTAGAAAACTTAATTCGCTATACCGAAACGCGCAAACAAGAGTTTCAAACCTTGGTGGAAGAGCTTAAGCGCAAGCAAGCCACCATGCAACCTGATGCAGCCAGCGAGGAAACTAAAGAGAACATTACAGAGGCAACCATAGACCTAGCGCCCTAGCGCTGATGTGCATGGCGGGCTAGAGTGTGATTTCTTTGCCTATGTTTGTGGGAGGCTAAGTTTTCTTGGTGCGCGGCGCTAAGCCAAGCGCCACTATTTTTTCATTAGTTATGGGTAGAGAGACTGGGTTTCAAGACACTAAGTTTAGTTGTGTGACTGTATTCAGTTGATAGGCTGGTTTAGCTAATTGACTAGGGTTCGCTGTGTTATTAAGTTTAGCTAAGGGGCTAGGGTTCGCTGCGTCTGTACTGGACCGCTTCGGCAATATGCGCTGCACTGATGTCCGCGGCGCCTGTTAAATCGGCAATGCTGCGCGCTACTTTTAAAATGCGATGATAGGCGCGTGCCGATAATTGAAAGCGCGCAATGGCGGTTTTAAGTAGGTTCAACCCGGCGTCATCGGTCTGGCAATATTGCTCAACTTCTAAGCTACCCAAGGCGGCATTGGCTTTGCCTTGTCTGGCTAATTGCACATTGCGTGCGGCTTCCACACGTTGACGTATACTGGCGCTGCTTTCAGCGGCATTGATACTGGTCAGTTCGTCCTCTTTCAGCGCCGGTACGTCTATCAATACATCGATGCGGTCTAGCAATGGCCCAGACAGTTTGCTGCGATAACGCGCCACTTGGTCTGGCGTACAACGGCACTTATTGTTGTAGTGCCCCAAATAGCCGCATGGACACGGATTCATGGCGGCAATTTATTCAGAGTATAATTTATATCATTTAAAATATTGAAATCAAATAAACTAAAAAGGTGAAAGGTATGGAGTTAGGAAGCCCATTTAAACTAATACCAATGAAGCTATCGTCACTCGTTCTGATTCCAGTTACCGATAGAAATGGTGGTCTTTTTCCATTTCTTTTATTGGGGAATGGTGAAATATCCCTCTCTGCAGCAAAATTTGCCCTGGCTTTATCACGTGAGGGATGGAGTGATGAAAAAATTCATCAATGCTTAAAAGCTGTTGGCAGGTTTTACACCTTTCACTCCGCAAAGTATCAAGATTCAAAGAATAATTTATTAAGTGGACATGAAATAATAGGAAGCTATGCAGAGACAAGATTCCGTGGATCTATCTCTGCTGGTGGGAATGACGAAACAAATCTATTTTGGACAAGAGTAAATTTCACAACAGTTGGTAGAGAAATATACTACTTGAACTTATTCTCAGATTTTTGCAATAGATATTTAAGCTCGATTAATATAAATCCAACCGAAGATAGATTTATCAAAACATTTAAAAGTTACAAGGACCTTCGCAATCAGGGGCTTTCAGATGCACTTGTCCATCTTGATGGGGTGAGAAAAGGTCGTAAACCAAGATATTACGAATTAAACAAAAAAAATGCTGATAGCAATCAAAGACTGCCTAAATACTTAACAACAAATTTACTTATAGATCTCATTGAAGATGGCTGTAGAAACCCAAGAGATAAAATGCTTTTACTTTTAATGGGTTTTGGTGGTTTAAGAATCTCAGAACCCCTTCACATTTATACATTTGATGTAATGAGAAACTTCAACAGCACTAATGCTAGCAGGATAATTTTAGCTCATCCATCCAATGGCATTATCGAAACAAATAAAAATGACAAACTGCTCAAAATTAAAAGAGCTGACTATTTAAGAGAGTCGTTCAAGAGGCTTCCTAGAAATGAGATGGGAAAAGGACACATTGAATATGTAGGCTGGAAGGGGATGCTATTAGACAAACAAGAATATGAAGAAAACTATGTTTTTTGGTTAGAGGAAGACATTACAGGTGGATATTTTAGAAAACTACTTGAAAACTATATCTCCGAAAATAGAAGTTTATTTATTGGTAATAGATTAAATCATCCATACCTTTTTTTTAATATTCAAAAAGATCGCAATATTGAGTTATACGGAAAACCTTTAACCTATATGAATGCACAAGAAGTTTTCTACGCTGCTTGCAAAAGAATTAATTTAAAAGGATATTCCCCCCACTCCTGTCGCCATCATTATGGCTTCTACACTGCAAATTTTCTGAAGCTACAACCTGAAACTCTACAAAGGATGTTGAGACATCGTCAGATTACATCGACAGATGTTTACTACCACATGACATCACAATTTATTCGAAGTCAAATCTCTGAGGACGAGATGCATTCTAATAATATTAATGAACAAGTAAAAAAATCCTTTCCTTCGCATTGGATATATAACTGATGGAATATCTCACAGAAGAACAAAATAGTGTTATTGAAGTAATTGGTTTAGGGACTAAAAGACCTGTAAAAATAAACACACATGAATCTAAATTTGTAGTTTTACAAAAACTTTCAAAAAATGAATGGATTCAAAAAGTTTTAGAATTCCAAGATTTGATTTATCAACAGCATGAATTAAAAACAATTGATGAATCATATAGCAATTATTATAAGATTTTTCTATTTGATAAAACTAAGAATAGTGCGTTTACTTACGTTCAGACCGACTATTTAAAAAAGCAGTTTGAAAATAAACTGAGTCTAAATTTTAGTAGCCATAGAAAAATATCAGATTATATTTTACAACTGACATTTTCTCAGCAAATTGATTTATGGAGAGAAATTAGGCCTCAAACACATGACGAGTATGTTATGTATATGAGGTCTAGATATTTAAACACTGTTAACCCTCTTGATGTTGTATTGATTAGTCGTGAGTTTGATTTTGTCACCGGAGTGGACTATTTAATTTCCTTAGTTGGAAAAGGCCCATTCAGAGTTGCATTTGAAGAGCAAAGCAAAGATAAGTTAAACAAAAAATTTATCATTAATGAAGGGTATAAGCAAAGAGCACTTCAATTACTAGTGTATTTGCAACAGTCGAATTTAATTTTATTTTCAATTGGTACTTATATTAAGTTAAAAAAAGAAATCTCTGATAAATACAAAAAATCAACAAATACTGGCTTGCTAACACATGCGATTATTAACTCACCTAATTGTAACAAGGCTGTATCTGATCTTTTAGAGTATGTAATAAGTAGTGAA
>DASWSZ010000013.1:0-4422 GCA_036402395.1 Methylophilus sp. | reverse complement strand
GAAAAAGGTGTACAACCATTGCGTGGCTTTATGCTCAAGCAAACCCGTGAGGGAGATTTGGCACTGTTTGCCAATATGGCGCAAGTGAAAAATATCGAAACGCCTGACCAAGTGCCGCTGCGCGTGCTGGTGCCAGCGTTTATGACCAGCGAGCTTAAAACTGCGTTTCAAATTGGTTTTGCCATCTTTATTCCATTTTTAATTATCGACATGGTAGTGGCCAGTGTGCTGATGGCCATGGGGATGATGATGGTGTCGCCAGCGATTGTGGCGCTACCATTTAAATTGATGCTGTTTGTACTGGTGGATGGCTGGCAGCTGATTTTAGGTTCATTGGTACAAAGCTTTGGCTAATGCTTATATATCATCAAGCACAAGAAAAGGAAAATTAAAATGACCCCAGAAAGTGTCATGACCATGGGCGGGCAGGCCATGCAAGTTGCCATCATGGTGGCAGCACCGGCTTTATTAGTGGTGTTGGTGATTGGTTTGCTGGTGAGCATATTTCAGGCCGCCACCCAGATTAATGAACAAACCTTATCGTTTATACCCAAGCTGTTAGGCGTGTTGGCCACGCTCACCATCGCCGGACCATGGATGATGGGCACCATGGTGGACTATATGCGCGCCGTGTTTACCGGCATTGCCACTATGGCTGGCTAAATGGGCAGTCTTACTAGGCAGGTTAAGTAGGCTGCTTAACTTCATATTGAATTAAACAAGCAGATTTTATATGGTCACTATTGGTAGCGAGCTAATGCAAAGTTGGGTGCTAGGCTTATTGCTGCCACTCACACGCATTCTGGCGCTCATCGCCATGGCGCCCATCCTCGGCCATCCCACCATTCCTAAACGCGTTAAGCTAGGCTTAGGCGTGATCTTAACCTTGATGATGATGCCCACCTTACCGCCCATGCCAGCGATTGAGATATTCTCATTACAAGGCTTACTAGTGCTGGTGCAGCAAATGATGATAGGGCTGGCGATAGGCTTTAGTATGCGGCTGGTATTTTCTGCGATTGAGGTCACCGGCCAACTCATCAGCATGACCATGGGCTTAGGCTTTGCCAGCTTTTTTGACCCGCAGACGCGCGCGCAAAGTACCGCCATTAGTCAGTTTTTAGTGATTTTGGCGCTGTTGATTTTCTTGTCACTCGATGGCCATCTGATTTTTATCACCGCCATTTCCAATAGTTTCCATGTGATTCCGGTGAGTTTAGACAGCCTGAATATGGACTTTATGAAAATTGCGTTGTGGGGCGAGATTGTATTTAGTGCAGGTTTATTACTAGCCATGCCAGTGATTGCTGCATTACTCGTCACCAATATGGCCTTAGGCATCCTCACCAGAACCGCACCGCAACTCAATTTATTCGGTATAGGCTTCCCCATTACTATTAGCGTTGGCTTTGTGGTGTTGGCGCTGTCTTTGTCCAATATGGTCAACCCAATTGAGCATCTGATTTCGGTCAGCAGCGACCGCATGCTGCAAATTACTAAGTAGATGCATTGATATAACTCACTGATAACCCAAGCGCTTGTAAAGCTGGCTCTAGATTGCCGCGTCACTACGTTCCTCGCAATGACAGCGTGGTTGTTTTATGTGAGTAACATGGCATACCGATAGTTACTATAAGCTAAGCCATTTAGGTGAGGTGTTGGGGGAGTTGAGTGTTATATGCATTTAACTGGACTGCACATGTTAGCTAATCGAAGTGATCATAGTTGGTCATTGCGGGGAACCTAGTGACGCGGCAATCCAGTTTTTTATTTGTTAACGCTGCGACACAGATGAGTAATGCTGCAAAACGGTTTTTGGATAGCTGCTTAATTGCTTAATTAACACTGAGTTTTATCAGTGACCTAATCAAAACATACGCTAAATAAAATCAAATAAAGACAACTGCGTGGTTGAGACAAATGATTTTTGCGCCGCTTCCATAATGGTTTGGTTTTTGGCTAAATCAGAGAGGGCACTGGCGTAATCTAAGTCCTGTATTTCAGAGAGGGATTTAGCATATTGAAAATCTTTGTTTTGACCAGCCACATCCAAGCTGTCTAACTCATTTAAGCGCGCACCAATGGAGGCGCGTACATTTAACACATTATCCACCGAGGTTTGCATGCCGCTAATGGCGGTGGCTAAACCAGCGGTAAAGGCCGCTTGGCTGGTAGCATCGGTAATCGGTGTGTTGAGCAAATTCACGATATCGGTCAGCGTGGCAAACACATCATTGCCGCCGGCTTGAAACACCTCGCTGCCTGGCACGGTGACGGCCATTTGGCGTTGGGCTTCTACTTGCAATAATTGCGTATTGGCGTCACCGGCATAGCTGGCACCAGCGGCAGTCGCCACAAACGGTTGCGTATCTGTTTTAAAGCCTGCGTATAAATAATTGCCATAGCTGTCCTTAGTATTGGCTAAGCCGACTAAAGCATCTAGTGAGTTTTTTAACTCGGTGGCGGCAAAACTTCTTTGCAAATTAGAATACGCGCCATTACCTGCTGCTACCAATGACGATTGCGCCGATACCAATAAATTGGTGATATTAGTTAAGTTGGCTTCTAAGCCTTCTAAATTGGTTTTGGCCACAGTACGCACATCGGCAAAGGTATTGTTGATTTCTTTGTTATGCGAAATCTCTAAAGCGCGCGCCGCAGCTATTGGGTCCTCAGAAGGCGTAGCGAAGCGTTTGCCAGTAGCAATCTGCCCTTGCAATTTGACTTGTTCAGATTGCAAGGTGGAAATCTTATTGATTCCACTTTGGTAAATGGTGTTGGTACTAATCCGCATCATATCCGTGACTCCTTAATTAAGCTTGTTCCGCTCGTTTAATGGTTGCATTAGCCCAATTGCAGCAACACATCAAATAACTCACTGGCAATTTGCATCATTTTGCCAGCCGCTTGATACGCTTGTTGGTAGCGGATCAAATTGGTGGCTTCTTCATCTAAATTCACACCAGATTGCGATTGCATAGCGGCGGTAGTCAGCTCTAATGCCTTACTTTCGGCGTTGCCAGAAATCGTCAGCTCGCGTGATTTATTGCCGACACCGCTGACCAATTGTGCAAAGGCGGTGGGGTAAGTGTTTTTGCTATTACTGCCCAGTAGCGCAACGTTACCAGCACTTTGTAAATTAGCCAGCAATAAGCCGTTGCGATTATCGCCCGGGCCGCTATTGGCGCTAGGCGCTAAGCTAAAGGTATCGCCATTGGCAGGTGCGCCAGACAATACCATGCTGACTGCCCCCACAGAAATCGTCGCGCCGCTGGTATAGGTAATCGGTGTGCCGGCAGGGTAGGTGGTGCTCACGCCGCCATAGGTCACCACTACTGGTTGCGAGGCAGGTGCCAAGGTTAAGGTATTGGGCAAGCCACTGTTATAGGTAAACTGCAAGGTGCTGCTTAACGGGCTGGCGGCGTAATTGCTGCTGGCTTGTACGTTGCTGATAACACCAGCACCGGTATTGCCAATGCCTGCAGTGCTGCTGAGCACTGGGCCACCTAGGGCTAGTTTGCTGACATCTTGGATGGCAAGCGTTAGCCCGCTGGCAGCATTTTGCGTAGGGCGTACCATAAAGCTATCACCCGCATTGATGCTGCCGCTGGCCAGGCCTATGCTAACACCGTCTACGGTTTGCGGCAGGCTACTAAAGGTTTGCTCGTATTTGTCGCTGGTGCGCATAATCTTGTAATTGCTACCATCGTATTGCACACGATAATTGCTACTGGTGACAGCACTGGGGTCCACAATGGCGGCTGTTAATTCAGCACTGCCAGTATTGTTGCTATTGCTAGTAACCGTAGGCGCTGGTAAGTTAAAGAGTGCACCGCCGGGGTTGCCATTTTTATCAAAACCTTGCGCGTGTTGCGTATTAAAAGTGCCAGCTAAGGCGATTGCAATTTGCCCCACTTGATTTTGGATGGCGTCTAAGGACTCTTCTCTAAACTGCACCAAGCCACCAATTACGCCGCCACTTAAGCTAGAAGTGCCTAATACTGTGGTTTTGGCCGCACTTTGATAGGCCACTTCAATTCTGGTGGGGTCAGTAGGTGAGTTGGCGGTGGTGAGCGGGTAAGACTCTTTGCCCACTACGATGGGCAAGCCATTGCCGATAAAAATATTGTAAGAGCCTTGGCCTTGCGGCACTACCGTGGTTTTAATTTGTTTGCTGAGCTCGGCCACCAATTGGTCGCGTTGATCCATCAAATCATTGGGTGGGTTGCCGGTGGTACTAAACGATTGCTCAATCACATCATTAAGGCTGGCAATTTGTTTGGCATAGGTGTTGACCTCATTGACGCTAGACACCAACTGCGTATTGACGCCTTCTCTGATTTGATTGAGTTGGCTTTCAAAACTGGCAAAGCGCGATACCAAAGACTGCGCTGAAGACAACATGGTCTGACGCGTAGCCAC
>DASWSZ010000012.1:0-7194 GCA_036402395.1 Methylophilus sp. | reverse complement strand
CACTGCTGCTAATTTGAATTCATCTGGATAACGTTTTGCACTCATTTTATACACCTTTCTTTAGTTGCCATTATTACGGCTCTAAGGTGTCTAGTAAACTAGTGGCGATTCAGTTTTACCAGCATACCAAGGCCGCAATATCGTCCACAACTGCTCAAAATAGTGCCGTGCCGAAGGTGCCGATTGCCCCACATAACGCGCTGAAAAAATCTCCGGCAATGCCGTCACGCCAAACTTGGCTTGCGCATCTAACGTTAAATCTGGCGCGATGGCACGGCAGTTTTCTAACACTTCTACTGGCACAGCGCCTGCTGCTATCACAAAGCTGGCCGAGACTGCATTGCCACCTAAACCCGCTATAGACTTAACCGTTTTTTGTGCCGGACGTAACAGCGTGTTTTCTTGCCATAGCAGCCTGCTTTCGCGCTTAATCAATAGGCGTTGTTGTAAGCTGCCGGTTTGCCAAATTTCACCTTGCGCTTGGCGACCAAAACAGAGGATTTCCCACGCCGCATAACTGGCCTGTGCATGTAAATTCACTTCGGCTGTGAGCTGCACCTGTGCGCCATCGTACAAAATATTCTCCTGTGGCAACCACTCTACACAGCTAGCATTCTCTATATTAAACGCTAAATGCTGACTGGCCACGTGGCCATTGGCCTTGTACCATTTGCCAGCCCCTGGCGTGGTGAGTAGCGCATGGGCATCCTGTTTTGCCTCTACGTTCAGCGTCAGCGCATCACCGCCTGCTACGCCACCCGGCGGATGCACAATCACGCCATGACACACCGCCAATCCCTCTGGATGCAGCGTTTTTTGTAACACCAGTGGCCCAAAGTGCAATTTTTTAGCTAAATAACTACGGCCTTGCTCATAATCAAATTGCAGGTTTAATTCGGCTTGCCAATGCTGATCATTTTCGGTTTCAGATGCTGACTTAAAACTCGCTACGTCATCCATTAGCGTGTCCAGCCAGCACCTGTTTTGCAAGCCAACTAAACAGACAAATAGCCTTTAATCTTGGCGGCATCCACGTTGTCACGCGTGTCTTCATGAATAAATTTACCTTTATCGATGACGATAATGCGGTCGGCAATTTCCATGGTAAAACTTAACACCTGCTCAGACACAATGATGGTGATTTCGCGCATCTTGCGGATTTCATTCAACACCCGCGCAATGTCTTTAATAATAGAAGGCTGTATGCCTTCAGTGGGTTCGTCTAATAGCAACACTTTAGGATTGGTGACCAAAGCGCGTGCAATCGCCAGCTGTTGCTGCTGACCGCCCGACAAGTTACCGCCTTTGCGTTTACGCATATCAAACAGCACCGGAAATAAGGCATAAATATCTTCAGGAATCTCACCAGTTTTGGTTTTTTCCAAGCCGGTTTCGATATTTTCCTGCACGGTCATGCTAGGAAAAATCATGCGGCCTTGTGGCACATACGCCAAGCCACTGGCTACGCGCTGGTAGCTGTCCGCACCTTCTAAACTCACGCCATCCACCATGGTTTTGGTCGATTTACTTGGCAATATGCCCATCAACGATTTAAATAGTGTGGTTTTACCCATGCCGTTACGGCCCATAATCGCCAGTGTTTCATTTTTATGCGCAGTAAAGTTCAAGCCATGGATCACTTGGCTTTGGCCATAGCTCACTTGCAGATTTTCAATTTCAAACATGCGGTTCTCCTAATGACCCAATTAATTAATGACCCAAGTACACTTCGATGACTTTTTCATCGGCTTGCACTTTGTCCATAGAACCTTCAGCCAAAATTTTGCCTTGGTGCAAAACGGTCACTTTATGCGCAATTTTTTTCACAAATTCCATGTCATGCTCAATCACCAGCACAGAGCGGTTGCTAGAAATTTTATTCAGCAGCTCCGCCGTTTGGTCGCGCTCCTTTGCACTCATGCCCGCCACTGGCTCATCCAGCATCAGCAGTTCCGGGTCTTGCATCAGCAACATGCCGATTTCCAGCCATTGTTTTTGGCCATGGCTCAACAAGGCCGCCTCCATGTCCAACAAGTCGGACAGCATGATTTCTGCGGCAATTTTGCGCACTTGTGCCTCCACTTCAGCTGTACGTTTGAACATCAAGCTACCCCATACGCCGCGGCCTTTGGGATAAGACACTTCCAGGTTTTGATACACCGACAAGTTTTCATAAATAGACGGCGTTTGAAATTTACGCCCCACGCCCGCACGTACAATCTCATGCTCAGAAAGCTTGGTCAGCTCTTTGTTATTAAACTTAATAGAGCCAGCGGTAGATTTGGTTTTACCGCAGATCAAATCTAGCACCGTGGTTTTACCAGCCCCGTTGGGGCCGATCACCACGCGTAACTCGTTTTTATCGATGTACATCGTCAAGTTATCCACCGCTTTAAAGCCATCAAACGACACCGTGAGGTCTTCAATCGACAATACAAAGTCTGTATTACTCATGCTTTTGCTCCCTTCATACCCATGACATCATTGGCTTTTTCAGAGGTGGTGGTCACTACCGCAGGTTCAGCAATCTCTTCTTTAACCACCACAGGCGCGATGACTTTTTTTACACCAACTTCATCCTCATAAAAGGGCTGCATAAATTTCCATTTTCTGGCGTATTTATCCCACACGCCAGCTAAACCATTCGGGAAAAACATCACCACTGCCATAAACAAACCGCCCATCAAAAACAACCAAAGTTCTGGATAAGTTTCTGAGAAAAAGGTTTTGCCATAATTGACCAGTAAGGTGCCGTATACCGCGCCAATTAACGAGGCGCGACCGCCGACCGCACAGAAAATCACCATTTCAATGGAAGGCACAATGCCGACGAACGAAGGTGACATAAAACCGACTTGCAAGGTAAACATGGCACCACCAATGGCAGAGATCATGGCAGCGACGCAGAAGATAAAGATTTTGAAATTGGACACATCGTAGCCAGAGAAACGTACACGCTCTTCTTTATCACGCATGGCCAATAGCAACATGCCAAACTTGCTGGTGAGGATGTAGCGTGACAGCAAAATGCAGCCAAACAGCAACACGCCATTGACGTAATATAGAATGTATTTGGCTTCGTCGGTACGCGTATCCCAACCCAACATGGTTTTGAGGTCAGTAATGCCATTGACGCCACCAGTAAAACCTTGCTGGCCGACAATCAAGATGCTTAAAATCAAGGCAATGGCTTGCGTGATGATGGCAAAATACACACCACCCACCCGCCGTTTAAACATGGCAAAGCCAATTAAGTAGGCAAACAACGCGGGAATAGTCAGCACCAATAATAGGGTCAGCGGCAAGCTTTTGAACGGCTCCCAAAACCATGGAATAGCAGTCAGTTGGTTCCAGTCCATAAAGTCTGGAATGCCTGGCGTGGTTTGAATTTTGGTGCTGATAGGGTCAGACGCTTCTAACTTCATAAACATGGCCATGCCGTAGCCACCTAAGCCAAAAAAGATGCCTTGGCCTAAGCTTAAAATGCCGCCATTACCCCATAACAAGACCAAGCTCACTGCCACAAAAGCGTAGGTTAAATACTTGCCAACCAAATTCAATCTAAAAATATCTACGCCCAGTGGCAAGATAATAAAGATGATGGCCGCCAGCACCGCCAGCCCTAAGACCCCTTTTTTGCCACCCAGCAGGTCACTTGATACTATTTTGCTCATCATCGCGTTCATGTGTGTTCTCCTCAACTATGCTTAAAATCTAGACTTACACTGCTATTGTTTATTTGCGCAGCTTGGATGCAAACAAGCCTTCTGGTTTCATCATCAAAATAATGACGATAAACAACAGCGTAGATACTTTGCCCATAGAGCTGGTCATAAAGAATTGCAAGATGGATTGCGCTTGGGCAATGCCAAAGGCTGAAGCAATGGTGCCCATTAAGCTGGCCGCGCCGCCAAACACTACGACCATAAAGCTATCGACAATATAGAGCGTGCCTGTGGTGGGGCCGGTTGAGGCAATGGTGGTAAACGCAGCGCCCGCAATACCGGCAATGCCGCAACCCAAGGCAAACGTGACTCTATCCACTTGTTTGGTATTGATGCCGACAGCGCCTGCCATGACACGGTTTTGCACCGTGGCACGTACACGCAAACCCCAACGTGAGCGATACATAAACATATACACACCAGCCGTTACCAGCAGCGCCAACACCATCACAAACACCCCATTAATTGGAATATCAATATCGGGCGTGGGTTTAAATGAACCCAACATCCACTCAGGTAACTCTGCACTCACTTCTTTGGCGCCAAAGGTAGAACGGAAGATTTGTTGCATGACCAAACTTAAGCCCCAAGTCGCTAACAGCGTATCCAGCGGCCGTTTATACAGGTGGCGTATCATGGCAAATTCAACAAAATAACCCACGATAAACGCCAAGCCAAAGGCAATCAGAATGGCAAAAATAAAGTAGTAATTGACAAAGCCGTAGGTGGCGGCCAACTTGGAAATCATCACCGTGGTGTAGGCGCCGATGGCCATAAACTCGCCATGTGCCATATTAATCACGCCCATTTGCCCAAAAATAATGGCGAGACCCAGCGCCATGAGGAGCAACACAGTAAACATGCTCAGGCCAGAAAAGCCCTGCATCACCACAATATTGCCTATATCTGCCATGGAATACTCAAACATATCGGTCTCCTGCGTTCGTTGCGTTACATGAATTAAAATACTGAATCAAACAAACTATTGATTACTATGGGTAAAGTGATTGCTATTGGTAAAGGTGCGGCAACCTAAAGAATCGGTTACCACATCTCAATTTTCACTGCATTAAATGCACCTAAACTGGCTAAGCGACTTGCGCCGCCTAGCCATCATTCAGACTATTGATAGCCTTTTGGGAACGGATCTGGTTTGATATAACCAGAGGTGTACACCACTTTGGCTTGACCATCTTTACCCCATTGACCGATACGTAACTTGGTCGTTAAGTGATGGTTTTTCTCTACCGTCACAGGGCCTTCTGGCGCCTCTTTAAACTCGTAACCAGGTAACGCGGCTTGTACTTTGTCTACGTCAAAGCTACCAGCACGTTCCACCGCAGCTTTGTATAACCATGGGCCTAAGTAAGCGGCTTGTGTCACATCACCAATCACAGAATTAGGACCCCATTTCTTTTTAAACTCGGCCACAAATTTCTTGTTGGCTGGATTGTCTTGCGATTGGAAATATTTCATGGCTGAGTAGAAACCGGCTAAGTTTTCACCGCCAATACCTAGCACTTCATCTTCCGTCACAGAAATGGTTAACATGGTTTGTTTGGCAGAATTTAAGCCCGCAGCATTCAGTTGTTTGAACCAAGCCACGTTACTACCGCCCACCACCGCTGCGTAAATCACGTCTGGTTTTTTCAGTTTGATTTTGTTAATCACAGAACCAAATTGCGTGTCACCCAAAGCAATGTACTCTTCACCCACCACCGTGCCTTTTAGCACCTTTTCGATGTGTTTTCGTGCAATTTTCATCGAAGTTCTAGGCCAAATATAGTCAGAACCAATCAGATAAAAGGTTTTGGCTTTTTTCTCTTTGGCAATCCAATCCAGCCCTGCAATAATTTGTTGCGTCGCTTCTTGGCCGGTGTAAAACACGTTTTTAGATTGCTCTAAACCTTCGTAAAAGGTGGGGTAAAACAGCAAGCCATTCTCTTTTTCAAATACCGGCAAAGCTGCTTTACGAGAAGCCGATGTCCAGCAACCCATGACCGCAGCCACTTTATCTTTCACCAATAGTTTTTTAGATTTCTCAGCAAAGGTTGGCCAGTCAGATGCGCCGTCTTCTTGTATCACTTCTACTTTGCGACCCAAAATGCCACCCATGGCGTTAATCTGCTCAATCGCCAATTTTTCGGCTTGAATAGAACCGGTTTCACTAATGGCCATAGTGCCAGTGGCCGAGTGCAAAATACCCACTTTGACTGTGGTGTCAGTGACCGCCAAACCAGTGGTGTTGACTTTAGCGGTGGGGAAATCTGCAGCCAAAGCGTGACTTGAAATCACACCGACTGCCAACAGCGCGCCGACTAACGCCCCGCCTAACCGTAAAAATTTATGTTGTTTCAAGTTACTCATTACGTTCTCCTAGTTAAAAAATTTGCATGGCATTACGTTTAAATCAAAAAATTAATTACCGTATATACTGTGACTTAAAGCCATCACCACTCAACTGCTAAGCGCTAGTGTCCTAGCATCCACGGCCGTGCCGTCTTTTTGGTTTGCATTTGCAACGCGGGCTTGCCGGTATCCGGATTGACTTTAGGCGTTTTGCAGGTGTGCGAACCGGTACAACCGCAGCTAGAACGTCTGGCTACTTTGGGTGCATGCGCCGATTGCTCATTGCGCTCATGCGCCTGCCGTTGTTGCTTGCCCAATACCGCCAAACGCGGCGCTGACATAATGCGTGGGCTCTCAAGTCCGCAAGCTTGGCAAAACGCTGGCAAGCTTGATTCGCTCATTTTTCGCAACGCCGTAAATACACCGCAATGGTCACATTCATATTCATACATGGGCATGGTGGGTCTCCGCAGGCAATCTTGATTAAGTCGCTTTGGCCGTATCAATGCTAGGCTTCACCATGATTTTTGGGCCATCGGCATTTGGTTTCATGTCAAAGTCAAAAATCTCCGTCGGCAACCACAAAGTGGCGCAGGCATTCGGAATATCGACAATGCCGCTGATATGACCTTCAATTGGCGCTGTACCCAAAATAGATAAAGCTTGTGCGCCGCTGTAACCAAACTTTTTGAGGTATTCAATGGCGTTTAAACAGGCTTGGCGATAGGCCACATGTACATCTAAATAATGCTGTTTACCTTGTTCATCGACAGAAATACCTTCAAAAATCAGGTAATCGCGGTAGTTAGGTGAAAGCGGGCTAGGTTGGAAAATCGGATTTTTAATGCCGTATTTTTTCACGCCATCTTTAATCAAGCTCACTTTCAGGTCGAGATAACCGGCCATCTCAATGGCACCGCAGAATGTGATTTCGCCATCGCCTTGTGAAAAGTGCAGATCGCCCATCGACAGGCCACCGTCTTTGACGTAGACCGGGAAATACACTTTTGAACCTTTGGTTAAATTTTTGATGTCGCAGTTACCACCGTGATCACGTGGCGGCACCGTACGCGCGCCCTCAGAAGCCGCTTTTTTTGCAGCCTCGCCTGTTAATTTACCC
>DASWSZ010000011.1:0-6289 GCA_036402395.1 Methylophilus sp. | reverse complement strand
GGTTTTGGTCATAGCGAGCAATGGCAAGACAATGCCATCGCCCAAGCCAACAAACCCAATCTGGACAACATTAAACTCAGTTATCCGCACACCTTGATAAATGCGTCTGAGCATTATGTCGGCTTGCCAGATGGGCAAATGGGCAACTCGGAAGTCGGCCACTTGAATATAGGTGCCGGTCGCGTGGTATTTCAAGATTTTGAGCGCATCAACAACAGCATCAGTAGCGGTGAGTTTTATCAGCATGCGGTATTAACACAAGCCATACAGCAACTCATAGCCAATGACAAAGCCTTGCATATTTATGGCTTATTATCAGATGGCGGTGTGCACAGCCATCAAAGCCATATCCATGCCATGATTAGCATGGCAGCTAAATTAGGTTTACAAAAAATTTATGTACATGCCTTTTTAGATGGGCGTGATACGCCACCGATTAGCGCAGCGCCTTATTTGGCGGCTTTAGAGGCGCATATTCAAGCCACAGGTGCAGGCAAAATAGCTTCCATTAGTGGCCGCTTTTATAGCATGGACAGAGACAAGCGCTGGGAGCGTGTAGCCCCTGCCTACCATATGCTGGTACAAGGTGAAGCTGAGTTTGTGGCACCCTCGGCAGCCGTTGCGTTAGAAAACGCGTACGACCGTGATGAAAGTGACGAATTTGTAAAATGCACAGTGATTCGCCAAGCGGATGAAGCGCCGATTCGTTTAGAAGATGGCGACTGCGTGGTGTATATGAACTTTAGAAGTGACCGCGCCCGACAAATGACCGACGCCATGCTCAATACCGATTTTGCCGGTTTTAGCCGTGCACGTGTACCACAACTGGCTCACTACTTTACGCTCACCCAGTATGACCAAAACCAACCCAAAGCTGAGCCTATTTTTGCGCCATTTACCGTGCCTAATACCTTTGGCGAATATGTGGCGGCTTTAGGCCTTAACCAGTTGCGCATTGCCGAAACTGAAAAATTTCCGCATGTGACGTTTTTCTTTAACGGCGGAGAAGAAACAGTGTATGCCGGTGAAGACCGTGTCCTCGTGCCTTCACCTAAAGTGGCTACTTATGATTTACAGCCAGAAATGAGCGCGCCAGAAGTCACCGATAAACTGGTGGACGCTATTTTTTCTCAGCATTATCAAGCCGTGATTTGTAACTATGCCAATGGTGATATGGTCGGCCATACTGGCAATCTGGCGGCGGCCATACAAGCGATAGAAACGTTAGATACATGTGTTGGTCGGGTAGTGGCCGCGGCCAAAAGTGTAGGCGCAGAAGTCATCATCACCGCCGACCACGGCAATGCCGAAATGATGTTTGACCCTGGCAGCGAT
Source organism: Methylophilus sp. (assembly GCA_036402395.1). Taxonomy (GTDB): domain Bacteria; phylum Pseudomonadota; class Gammaproteobacteria; order Burkholderiales; family Methylophilaceae; genus Methylophilus. The sequence goes on along the minus strand of DASWSZ010000011.1, from coordinate 4,954 downwards.
CAAGCACACACCCAACATACCACCAATTTAGTGCCGCTAATTTACGTTGGCCGCAAAGCACACTTAAGTACAGTGGGTGCGCTGTCTGACATTGCACCGACCATGCTGCAGATTATGGGCTTGCCACAGCCAGCCGAAATGACGGGTCAATGCCTGATTCAGTTTGATGCTTGAGTGTAGCTTGATGCATAAGTGTAGTTTGATTTTAAAGTAAGGCATAGCGAGGTACTGATGTCTTCGCTTCACGTGAAACTGGCTAGACTGCGCATGGCGACTTGCATATTGCTAGCGCTGGCCATCAGCGCGCCTGCTATCGCAGCAAAAAAAGAAGAAGCCGCCAAAGAAGACTTAAGTGCAATCCATCAAAAACTAGAAGCGCTGAAAAAAGAGTTGGATGCCTCCACCGGCGCACATAAAGAAGCGGCAGATGCGCTGAAAGATTCTGAGCTGGCCATTAGTCTGGCGCAGAAAAAGTTATACCAAATCAATCAACAACAAAAGCAAAACAGCACGGCGCTGCACCAGCTTAAAAAGCAAACACTGAGCGTGAGTGAGCAACTGGCGCAGCAACAACAGCAATTAAGTCAACAACTTCAGCAGCAATATCGCCACGGCAACCAAACTTATCCGCAATTGCTGCTGAACAACCAAGACCCTAATCGTATTGCGCGTGACCTAAAATACTATGCCTACATTGCCAAGGCACGCAGTGAGCTGATAGTCGGCATGCAGAAAAATTTGACAAAAATCCAAACGCTGAATGCCGAAACTGCCAAAACGCTACAACAAGTAGCAGCGCTTAAAGCCAAGCAAGAGGCCGAAAAACAGGCTTTGGAGCAGCAAAAACGTGCTAAAGCCAATGTGGTGAAATCACTGTCACAAAAAATTGCCACACAACGGCAAGAAATCAGCAAACTCAAACGGGATGAAAAAAGCTTGTCTAGCTTAGTTGCGCGCTTGGCGCAACAAGCCAAACTAGCTCAACAGAAAAAAATTGCCAAAGCACTTGCTGCCAAAAAGCGAATGGATGCTGAGCGAAAAATCGCTCAGCAAAAAACTAAACAAGCTAAAACCAAGCCTAACCAATCTAAAGCAGCGCAATCGAATATAGCGGCGAGCCAGCCAATAGACACGGACACAGCGCAAAACAACACAGTGGTGGCAAGCAACGACACCCTGCCCGACCAAGGCTACACTGGCATCAGCTTTGCCAAACTAAAAGGTAAACTCAGGTTGCCGGTGCGCGGCAATGTCAGCAACCGTTTTGGCGCTAGCCGGGCTGACACTGGCGTCAGCTGGAAAGGCTTGTTTATCAAGTCATCCGAGGGTAGCGAAGTCAAATCAGTAGCAGATGGGCAAGTGGTGTTTGCTGACTGGATGCGTGGCTTTGGCAATCTGATTATTGTCGATCACGGCAGTGGCTATATGAGTTTATACGGCAATAACCAAGCCTTGCTCAAAGGTGTGGGCGATGACGTAGGCAGTGGCGACACCATTGCCGCGGTAGGCAACAGTGGGGGCAACGAAAGTAATGGTTTGTATTACGAGCTGCGCAAGAACAGTGTGCCGTTTGACCCACTCAAATGGAGTGCGCTAAGATAATTTAAGTAGCTTGGATAATGAGCACGTGCTTGTGATGCATGAGGAATGCAAATTGCAATGCAGGGCTGACTATTAATACACGGTCATTTAGCAACATTCGATTAGCTAGCAATCTCGCATAAACAACAAAAAAGCGTACTTAAAGTGCGCTTTTTTGTTGTGCGTTTTTTTACTTTTAATCGCACATGAAAGCGCGACTAAACTTTAACTTACTCAGCCGCTGCTGGCGCTGCCTCTGCCGCAGGTGCTGCTTCAGCTGCCGGAGCAGCAGCTGCATCTAAAGTAATGCCAGGCACGCGCTCTTCAGCGGTTGGCTCATAACCACCTGCTGCTGCTGGTGCTGCTTCAGCGGCTGGTGCTGGCGCAGCTGCTTCCTCAGCGGCTGGTGCAACTTCTGCTGCTGGGGCTTCCATGGCTGGTGCTTCTTCTGCTGGCTTCTCGCCACAAGCAGTTAACATTAAAGCGGCTAAAAGTGTTGATGCTAAAACTGTTGATGCAAATTTCATAAATCCCTCTCCTCCATTAACGCAAACACATCCATGTGTCTGTATGACAAAAGTATAGCTTGATTACGTGGCGATGTAAAACGCCTGCCGTCAAGTACTTTGTTTATACAGCTGTGTTGTCTGTTTTATGATGAATTGTTGCAATATAAGTCTTAGCAATCATCGCGCCTTTGGCATAGGCTTCTTGCTCGTAGCAGCTTTGACGATAACCGTGGCGGCAAGACCATAGGTATTTCAACACCGTCATGCCATGCAAAAACTGCGACACATGCGTCAACTCATGTCCAAGCAAATTGATGCCTCGCGCAGTATCAGCGTTGTACACCCCTGCGCGCAAGAAAATACGGTGACCAATCACCACTGCGCACATGCTAGGCCTTAACCAAAACGGGGTTTTGCCTTCAACAATACGCGTCTGTTCAATGACATTGCATGCAAAATAAGGCGCGTAACGCGCGCGTTCTAATGCGTTGAGCGGGCGACCTTGGTCAAACAGCATGGCATTACTCACCGATCAAGTGCATGATGACACGACGCGTGACAGGCATATGTCTGTGTTCAAACAAGAATAAGCCTTGCCATTGGCCTAAAGCCAGCTTGCTTTCTATCAAAGGAATCGACAAACTGGTTTGGGTAAGTGCGGTGCGCACATGCGCAGGCATGTCATCAGGGCCTTCCACCGTATGAATAAACAACCCATCGCCATCTGGCACTAAGCGATTAAAAAACGCTTCCATGTCCACCAGCACATCATGGTCATAATTTTCGTTAATCAATAAACTGGCTGAGGTATGTTGTATATATAAGGTCAGCAGGCCTGTGTGCATGTGGTGCTGATGTGCCCAGTCCAATACTTGCGGTGTGATGTCATATAAACGCCGACCTTGCGCTTTGACGGTAAGGGTGTGGGTAAATTGTTGCATGCTAGTTTATTCAAAAAGTATGATGATAGCTTACCAGCCAAAACCTAAGCCCCAGCCAAAGCGTGAGCCATAAAACGGATGGCGTAAACCATAGGGTCGCGGCCCTATGGGTCCAAACCATGGGTGACCATAATAGCCTCCCCAAAATGGGTCATAGAAGCGCGAGCGTGCTAAATCCCGTTGCCGTTTTAGATTTTTTTCAGTTTGCGCTTGTGCTTGCTGGCGTTTGTTCATCTCATCGGCCATGGCGTTTTGTCTGGCTAAGGCATTGGCTTCATGAATGTAATTCAACACTTTAATATCTAGCCCTTGCTTATTTAACGCCAAGGCTTGCTCTGGCGTGAGCTCGTAACGCGAGTTGCTGGCTTTAATTTTCGCAATGAGTTCATCTGGCGTTTTGCCTTGTTTGCTATCCGCCACCAACTCATCCAAACTCACCGTGGCCACAGCGGGCGGAATCAGTTTTTCCAATTCTGCTGGCGATATTCGGTCTATCTCAGCTTCTGCTGATGGCCCACCGGTAGTGACGCAGGCGCTTAAAGTAGCAGCCAACAAGGCTATACAAATACTTTTTAATACTAAGTTCATGGCGCACTCGCTTTCTTAACATTGGGCTGACGCTTCATATACTTAAGCGCAGGGGATGGCGCAGTAATATTGGCATCAAAGCTGTGAAATTCTATCGGATACAAATGCATCACTTTCTTCACATAGTTTTTGGTTTCTGGATAGGGTGGCACACCTTTGTATCTATCCACCGCATGCTCGCCCGCGTTGTAGGCCGCCACTGCCAGCCGCACATCGCCCCTAAAGTACGACAGTAACCAGCGCAAATAACGCACACCGCCTTTAATATTTTGGCTGGCGGTGAACGCATCTTTGACATTAAAACGCTCAGCTGTGGCAGGGATTAATTGCATCAACCCCTGCGCACTTTTGTTGGACTGTGCAGCCACTCTAAAGTTTGACTCGGCGGTAATGATGGACAACACCAGCTTGCTATCCACTTGGTGCCAACTGGCAATGTTATTGGCTAAATCCACCACCCAGCGTTTGCTTTTTGGCAGCGTGGCAATATAGGCTTCAATGGCGGGCGATTGACCATAGGCCAGTTGATTAAACGTTGGCTTTTCTGGCGCCACCGCTGCCTGCACACAAGGCGGGCTCTGCGTGGTATTAATGACCAGCGTTTCTAGCATAGATTGGGCTGCCTGATGGCCGTGCATAGAGGCGGCGCCAAACAAATTAGCGGCATAATCACGGTTTTCTGGTACGCCTTTGCCTAGCGTGTACAACATGCCTAACCTGTACGTGGCCTCGGCACTGCCATAACGCGCTGCTTCACAGTACAAGCTGGCGGCACGCCAAGCGGAATCGCCATCAAATTCAGCCTGTTTAGTTTGCTCGTCTTGTAGCAATACGCTGGCACGCTCTAGCAGGTCACGCACCAGTGGCGGTTCATTGTCAAAGGTCTCAATTTGCGCCTGCGTAAACGCATAAGCCTGCGCCAATACTAGGCTAGGCGCACTCGCGCAGAGCGCAAGCGTTAACAGCATTGCTTGTAACATCCACCTAATCTTCATGCTGTTAGCTTGCGCGTATTCCCTCTGCTTGTAAATCTTACGGTTCTAAATATCAGCCTTTTTTAAAGGTCATTTTGCCACCATGACAATCTATCTTTACCGTATCTTTGGCAACAAAATGGCCGTTTAAAATCTCCCGCGCTAACGGGTTTTCTATCTCACTTTGTATCGCCCGTTTTAGCGGCCTTGCGCCATAAATCGGGTCAAAGCCAGCATTGGCAATTTCGGCAATTGCGGCTTCTGTCATGGTCAATTGCATGTCCATGGCGTTTAAGCGCTTAGCCAAATATTGCAACTGAATATTGGCAATGGCTTTTACATGGTTTTCGCCCAGCGCATG
>DASWSZ010000010.1:0-7095 GCA_036402395.1 Methylophilus sp. | reverse complement strand
TAAATAGTACACCCCATCGACAAACATATCCCCCGGTAAAGGGAAAGTAGTCTCGGCATTTAACAAGCGTACGCCCTTGCCTTGGGAGCCGAACAGCGGTTTGATAACCAGCGTTTGGTTGTGCGCAGTGTGGTGCTGAATAATGGCATGCGCTTGATGTCTAGATTCGCACACCCAAGTGGCGGGCGTAGCAATGCCATGTTGCTTGAGTAAAAAACTAGTCATGCCTTTATCGACTGTGCGCTCGATGGCTTTGGCATCGTTATACACATGTACGCCTTGGATGCGTAATATATGCAAGACATTTAAACGCGTAATCACTTGCTGCAAACTACCCGCAGCAATGCCACGTATAAAAGCAATTTTAGGTAAATGCTCAAACTGGGGCATGCTGATGCGGGGTTCTGCGCCGGATAAATCAATTAGGCAGTCTTGCAGTTCAACAAACACCGCCTCCAAGCCACGTTTGGCAAAGGCAGCACTCAATGCCATGCCATGCCAGCCGCCTTGTTGACTGGCTTCATCAGTAATAATCGGTACTTGCATGGATGGCTACTTTTAAGTGAATGGTCGCGCTGCATATTGCAGTTGAAACAATCGACAGTCAACGCAATATGCTATCCACTCAACGCAAAAACTAATGACCATGTATCAGCACGTTGATTGAATTAGCTAAAAGATTGATTGAGGAGTGTCTCGTTAAAATCGCCTGCAAAAAAGCTATGACCGCTGGCTAAGTTGGTAATAGTGACTTTGGCTGGGGAAAAGAGTAAGGGATCGATTTGGTAGAAATCCATATTGACGGCTTTGAATACCTCGGCAAATGGACGCCCGTAATCTTTAGACGCACTACTGGGTAAGGCCAACGCTAACTTTTGCGCCTCGTCATCGCTACATTTCACATACAAATGCACAAAACCACCAAACAAAATCGCATCATTGGTTCTACCCATGCCCGTTAAAAAATCTGGCGATGGCGCAGGAATAGGTGCCACACCGTAGCCATCGACCAACTGTTCCAGCGGAAAATGCACAGTATGTAATTTATGCAAAGCCACTTCTAATACACGCGCTGTGATTTGTACGGTGCCAGCAATGCTGCGGGTGGGTGTCAAAATAAACGTCAAATCCTCAGGTGCCATTTTGGTGTCACGCGCCACTTTTTCTATCACTTCATTGGGGGGTACTTTATCGGTTTCCAGCACCAACACGGTTTTTGAATGGTGATCTTGGTAGTTAAGTTCTTTATAAATTTCCTCGCGTTGTGCAATGGCACGCGCTGGACCACTTCCGAGTGAGAAAAACTTATCATGCGACAAAGCCCAACCGGCATACTGGCTACCTAGACAAGCAATCACCGGACTCATGGCATGCACTTTGACACTGAGTGGCCAATGCTTAAAGGTGCTGTCGTTTTGCAAAGCTACCTGCCCCAAGCCACCCATGCACACTTCAGCAATTAAGCGCCCTGCTTCTAAACCACCCGCTGCCTGAATGCCAGCATCTATCATGGTGGCACCGCTGGCATGCGTGGACACCGCTATGTTCAAGGCATCGGCATGTGTGATGAGGTGCCCTACAATTGGCATGGTTAAGGCATTAATGCTAATGTTGGCTGGGTTAGTAACTGTTGTATTGTGCATAATGACTACCTAAAGTGAGTGCTAAGGTGAATAGCTAAGGTTTATAGATGTGGCGCGTTGGGCAACTAATTGTTGTGCAGCTAAATAATCGTCTGCCTGCGCAGTGGCTGTACACAGCGGCATATCTGCAGCCACCGTTTGATCTGAAGTAGGAATGTCGCACGCCCATTCAGGCCAAGCGACATTGTCGCTTATCACGTGCGCGTGCTCTGCGTAAATCACTTGATGCGCTTTGGCGATGGGGCTTACCGATAATGGACCGACTGGCTGATGCTGGCAAGCAGCAACATGGGCGGCCAGCAAATGGCCGTCAACTAAGCTATACAAGTCTAAACTGGCACTTAAACGTGGGTTGATTTCGAGTAGATACACAGCATCCTCATGCACTATCGCATCGCAACTATTTATACCAATCAAGCTCAGCGCGGGTGCTGCTTGTTGCACAAACTGGCTAAATTGTTGTTCTAGTTGTGCGCTCAACACATACTGACTGGCGGCACCTCCGTAACGGTAAGGCTGTTGTGTAGTCGCGCTCACCCATTGCAGGTTAAAGCCTATGATGTCTACACCATGAGCGCTGGCCAGAAATAAGCAGGACACAGGTGTGCCTGTGAGGGTTTGTTGATAATACACATTGTGGTCTGGTGTTTGCTCGGCAGTCACGGGTAACACATGCCCGCCACCACTACCGCCTATGCGCTTGCGCAACCAACCGCTGCTGTTTGCTGGATAATGCATACTGAATGCGGGATACGGCATAGACAACACATCACATAAAGCAAACAAGGTCTGTGGTTGCTTACATGCTTGCACGGTAGCTGCCGTGTTACCCACTAGTGGCAAACGTTGAGCAACGGCCTCTAACAAAGCCGGCTGCGCTTCAAAGCCAGCGCCATAACAAAAGCCCACCACCTCGTTCAGGTCTAGCTGGTCTAAAATATTGAGCAGTGGTGTGGCGTCAAATTGATCTTCAATACAAGCAATCTGATAGACAGCACGCGCCAAACGCTGGGTATCGGCATCGGCAAACGCATCTAGCGCAATCACCGCAAAGCCAGCCGCAGTGGCTGCTGTTACATAAGGTCTGCTGGAAATGGCCGCAATAATGATGACCGGTTTATTACGCATTGGCACATGCAAACTCATATGCTTGATGGTAATCGATGTGCATAGGCACTTCGCTATTGAGCATTTGCTGCAATAACTTATGCTGGGTAATGTATTTGAGCTGACCCACGGCTAAGGCACCAAAACCTATCACCGCCGTATCGCCTATCTTAACGGCGTTACTCATAGCATCGACCCCTTCAATCCCAGAGGGCGGCACCGCATTCACATCGGCCACCACCTGCAGCGATTTAGAATCGGCAAAATGGGCGATGTCTAACACGCGTACGCCAGCCGGTGCTGCGCACAAAGCCACAGTTGTATGGGCAAGTGCCGCTTGTTTAGCCTCAGCATTGCTGCCATCCAATACTTGTAAATTCACTTGATAACGTTGATTCATTTTATCGACATAAGCTTGCATATGAGCGACTTCAGCATGCGCCATCATATACACAGTAGCGCCTTGACGCGCTGCAATCAGTGCAGCGGTTGAGCCTACCGTACCGCTAGCACCAAAAATCGCAATAGCTTGCTGACCTAGAGATTGTTGTGATAACTGTAAATGCGCAGCTACTTTGGCCAGCATGGCCGCCGCCGTGGTAAAGGCACCTGATGGATCAGAAAAGGTAGAAATTTCAAACGGCTTAAACATGGCGCTACGCGCAGCTGTTTGCATATCCAGTGCCACATGGATGTCACGCCCGCCAAAAAACAACGCCTCTTGCTTGATACCGCTTGGGCTACGCGAAAAAATAGCGTCTTGCGTCAGCGCCACCACTTCATTGAGAGCAACATTGATATAAGGCATAATTTTTTCATAACCACTGTCATACGCCATATTCACATCAAACGGGCTGGCATTTTTAGCGGCAGTAATTAAATGTAGGATGCTGGTTTTTTTCATGGTTATTCTTTATCTAAAAGGACTTAATCTAATACGATTTATTTATTGCAAATACTTATTGCAAGTTTATCTAGTGCAAGCTTTGCGACGACTCACTTTCAATTAGAAGTGGCTTCATGCATCACAGACAAGACACAGCCCACTGCTTGCGTGACACTACTAAAGACTGTACTTTAACGCCGAGATCAATGCATTAAATCTTGGATTAAACGCTAAATAAGTCGTCATTTCTTATGATGCGTGATGTTTGCTCACCACACTGGCACCAGTATTGTTGGCGCCACAGATCAGCCAAGCTAAATCTGGGTGGCTGAATTTAGCCTGTAAACCTTGTAAATACTGCTTAGCAACGCGCTCACTTTCAAACACAGCAAAGCCAGTCGGCCCCCAAGAGCTTTGGCCTACACAGCTGATGCCTAAGTTTGCCAGATGTTCTAGCACGGGCGCTACTTGCTTGCTTGCATAGCGCCCACCTTGAGTAGGCGAAAAATAGTCGCCGTTATACGCTTGTAATTGTGCAATGGCTGCACCAAACTGCGCTAAATCTTGTTCCAAAATGGCGGGGAGCGCTTGCATTAATAGCGCATGGCTGACTTTCTGCGTAGCGCTTAGCGTGTGGTCGGCTAAGCTATTAAATGCTTGCACCTCTTCTGCACCATGTACCCCTATATGACTGCGGTCAAAAATCAGTAAAATGCGCCACTCTGGTGGAAAAGGATGCTGCGCAATCACCGGTGGGATTGTAGTATGGGCGCCCACGCCACCATCCAGCACCAGCCCGCCATGCGCAAACGTGCCTATGCCTATGCCCGAACGACGCCCTCTCTGAACGATGCTGGCGATTTCTGTGAACGACAATTGACAGCCAAATAACTGATTGATGCCAGCCCCAATGGCCAAGGCCATTTGTGTGCCCGAGCCTAAGCCAGAATGCCTGGGCATCTGTTGCAGCACGCGTACGCTGACAGGCTCAGCAATGCTCAAATGCGCCAACAGCGCTTGTTTATAATTGTTTACATAGCTGGATTGATCTTGATCCGCAAACACCTGCTCGCCTAGCGCCAACTCAATATGGGTAGGTAGCGCTTGTAAACTTAATCCCAAGCTACCAAAACGTCTGCCCAGTTGACCATTTAAATCAAAAAAACCCATATGCAGCCGTGCTGTGGTGGTGACCTCTACTTTTGCAGTATATTTTTGTGGGTCATTCATATTCATTTCATCAATTACTTAGATTGTCTTTCATAAGATTAACAAGGCGCGCCACTAGTCGGTTTGGGCCTGCAATCCAGCGTGACATGACGCACCTAATTAGGCATAATGTGAAGTCTAAGTTTAAACTATATTCAATATAAACCTCTAAGCAAGCATCAAATTTGTTTGGTTTTAGAACAACTAAAAGGGATTCGTATGTCAAGCCATGTCATTCCATTTGAGAACTTACGTAACAGTGATGTGCCTTCTGTTGGGGGCAAAAATGCTTCCCTAGGCGAGATGATTTCGCAGTTAAGCGCTAAAGGCGTACGCGTGCCAACCGGCTTTGCGACCACTGCTGATGCCTACCGTGAGTTTTTAGCACAAAATGGTTTAGACAAAAAAATCAATGACTTACTGGATAAACTTAATGCAGATGATACGCAAGCTTTAGCGATTTGCGGCGCGCAAATTCGCGGCTGGATTATGGAAGCAGAGTTTCCGCCTGCCCTACAAACCGCCATTGCTAATCACTACGTTAAACTGATTGAACGCTCAGCCCCAGGTACTACTTTTGCAGTGCGCTCTTCTGCCACTGCCGAAGATTTGCCAGATGCTTCATTTGCGGGTCAACAAGAGTCCTTTTTAAACATTCACGGGCTAGACAATATTAGCCACGCTATTAAAGAAGTATTTGCTTCTTTATACAACGACCGTGCAATTTCTTACCGTGTACACAAAGGCTTTGTCCACGCAGATGTCGCATTGTCTGCTGGCGTGCAACAAATGGTGCGCTCTGACATTGGCTGCGCTGGTGTAATGTTTACCATCGATACCGAATCTGGCTTTAAAGATGTGGCTTTTATCACATCAAGTTATGGCTTAGGCGAAACCGTAGTTCAAGGCGCAGTCAACCCAGATGAGTTTTATGTGCATAAACCATTGTTAGCCTTAGGTAAACCGGCCATTGTGCGTCGCACCATGGGTTCTAAACTCATTAAAATGGTATTCTCGGATGCTACGCAAGCAGGCAAAAGCACCAACACAGTGGATGTGGACCCTGCACAATCCGACGTGTATTCATTAAGTGATGCTGATATTTTAGAGCTAGCCACTTATGCCATGACCATTGAAGACCATTATGGCTGCCCGATGGACATTGAATGGGGTAAGAATGGCTTAGATAACAAGCTATACATCTTGCAAGCACGTCCAGAAACCGTGAAATCGCAAGAAGCCAATAACAACATCACTGAAACCTACAAATTGCAAAAACACTCGGCTAAACCATTAGTGGCTGGTCGTGCCGTAACACAAAAAGTGGGCGTAGGCCCAGTGCGTATTGTGCTAGATCCAGCACAAATGCATGAGGTACAACCAGGCGATGTATTAGTCGCGGATATGACTGACCCTAACTGGGAGCCAGTGATGAAGCGCGCCAGCGCATTAGTGACCAACCGCGGTGGCCGCACTTGCCACGCGGCGATTATTGCGCGTGAATTAGGTATTCCAGCGATTGTAGGTTCAGTCAATGCCACTGACTTATTACGTGAAGGTGAAATTGTCACCGTATCATGTGCCGAAGGCGAAACCGGCTTTGTGTATCACGGCGCTTTAGACTTTGAAGTTAACACACAAACCAATAGCGCCTTATCTAAACCGCCATGTAAAATCATGATGAACGTGGGCAACCCAGACATGGCGTTTAGCTTTGCGCAATTACCAAGTGACGGTGTGGGCTTAGCCCGCTTAGAGTTCGTCATTAATAATATGGTGGGCATCCACCCGAAAGCTATTTTGAATATTGAGGCGATGCCGAAAAGTATTCAAGACACCATTAAAAACCGTGCACGTGGCTATGCTTCACCTAAACAGTTTTATATCGACAAAGTGGCTGAAGGTGTGGCCACGATTGCGGCGGCGTTCTATCCAAAACCAGTGATTGTGCGTACCTCAGACTTTAAATCGAATGAGTACAAAAAACTGGTCGGCGGTGACATTTACGAGCCAGATGAAGAAAACCCAATGATTGGTTTTAGAGGTGCAGCGCGCTATATGGCAGAAGACTTTAAAGAATGCTTTGCCATGGAGTGCCAAGCCATGAAACGTGTACGCGATGAAATGGGCCTGACCAACGTAGAACTGATGCTACCGTTTGTGCGCACCTTAGACGAAGCCAAAGCGGTGACTGATATTATGGCGGCCAATGGTTTGAAACGTGGCGAAAACGGTTTACGCCTGATTATG
>DASWSZ010000009.1:0-3171 GCA_036402395.1 Methylophilus sp. | reverse complement strand
TTGATGAGGTATTTGGCGGTTGGCAAAAAGCACAAAAAACGCACTTTGCCGATGGTGGTGTGTTTGACCAAATCTATCATTAACTAGCGTCTAAAGGTAGTCAATATCAATAGCCCATGCGCTATAGAACCTGCCTTTTGTGCTAAACCTTAAGAAATACACTGTCATGTCTAAAAAAACAAATGTACTACCGGGCTTTGGTTTATCGCTAGGCTACACGCTGCTGTATTTGGGCTTGATAGTACTCATCCCGCTATCTGCCGCTTTTATTAAAACTGCCGAGTTAAGCTGGAATGAGTTTTGGCAGGTAGTCACCGCACCGCGTGTGGTGGCGTCATACAAACTGACCTTTGGCGCCTCGCTGATTGCCGCCTCCATCAATGCCGTGTTTGGCTTACTCACGGCTTGGGTATTGGTGCGTTACCACTTTGTAGGCAAAAAATTGATTGATGCCTTTGTAGATTTGCCGTTTGCCTTACCCACCGCCGTGGCGGGCATTGCGCTCACTGCGGTGTATGCCAAAAACGGCTGGTTGGGCAGCCAGCTTGAGCCTTTGGGTATCAATGTTGCGTTTACGCCACTGGGTGTGGTGGTGGCGCTCACGTTCATCGGCTTGCCATTTGTAGTGCGCACGGTACAACCGGTGCTAGAAGATTTAGAAAGTGAAACCGAAGAAGCCGCAGCCAGTTTAGGTGCAAACCGCTGGCAAACGTTTTACAAAATCATCTTGCCTACGCTGTTACCTGCACTCTTGACTGGCTTTGCCTTAGCGTTTGCACGGGCGGTAGGTGAGTATGGTTCGGTGATTTTTATTGCCGGCAATATGCCCATGGTATCCGAAATCACCCCGCTGATTATCATCACTAAATTAGAGCAATACGATTACACCGGTGCAACCGCAGTGGCGGTGGTGATGCTGGTCATTTCGTTTATTTTATTGTTGATGATTAATGGCTTGCAGTGGTGGAACGCGCGCCGCAACCCCCAAACGCTATAAATAATAAATTCATTAAGGTCATTATGTCAGCCATTACCATTAACACTACGCAGCACGGCCGCTACCAAGCCAAGGTCGCCAGTCGGCGCGCCACTTCCGAGCCAAGTTGGATACGCTGGTCGCTTATCGCGATTGCCTTATCGTTTTTAACCTTATTTTTGTTTGTGCCGCTAGCCGCCGTATTTACCGAAGCCTTAAGAAAAGGTTTTGACACGTATATTACCGCGTTGGTAGACCCAGACGCCCTGTCGGCTATCTGGCTGACAGTGATTGCAGCGGCCATCGCCCTGCCACTCAACTTAGTATTTGGGATCGCCGCCGCTTGGGCCATTGCCAAATTTGAGTTTAAAGGCAAAAGCATCCTCATTACCTTAATCGACCTGCCGTTTGCGGTGTCACCGGTGGTGGCTGGCCTCATTTATGTATTGATTTTTGGCTTACAAGGCTGGTTTGGCGAATGGCTTATCGACAATGATTACAAAGTGATTTTTGCAATTCCCGGTATTGTATTGGCCACGGTATTTGTCACCTTCCCGTTTATTGCACGCGAGTTGATTCCGCTGATGCAAGCGCAAGGCAAAGATGAAGAAGAAGCCGCCCTAGTATTAGGCGCTTCCGGCTGGCAAATTTTGTGGCGTGTCACCTTGCCGAATGTGAAGTGGGGCTTGTTATATGGCGTGATTTTAACCAATGCGCGTGCCATGGGTGAGTTTGGCGCAGTGTCTGTGGTTTCTGGGCATATCCGTGGCCTCACCAACACCATGCCGCTACACGTAGAGATTTTATATAACGAATACAACTACGCCGCGGCGTTTGCGGTGGCGTCATTACTGGCCTTGCTGGCACTGGTCACGTTGGCACTTAAAACCTATGTGGAGTGGCAAGCCGCACGCAATGCGGCTGACACCGAGTTAAATTGAGTTAGTGTTGAAGTAGGGTGGGTAATTTGTTACCCACGCGGCTGTAGTGATTGACCATCGCACCGCGAGGGTCAACATGATCCACGCTACAAAAGATCAAATTTAGTCAGCATTAAGAAGTAAAAAGGAAAAACAAAATGAGTATTGAGATTAACAATATTAAAAAAGGCTTTGGTAACTTTAGTGCACTTAAGGATGTGTCGCTGACGGTGCCGACGGGTGAATTAGTAGCGCTATTGGGGCCCTCTGGTTGCGGCAAAACCACATTGCTACGCATTATCGCTGGCTTAGAAACGCCCGATGCTGGCAGCATTCATTTTTATGGCGAAGACACCACTGATAGAGCGGTGAGAGACCGTGAAGTGGGCTTTGTGTTTCAGCATTACGCCCTGTTCCGCCATATGACGGTGTTTGAAAACGTAGCATTTGGCTTGCGTGTGCGCCCCAAACTTACACGCCCTAATGAGGCCGAAATAAAACGCCGCGTGCATGAGTTACTGGGTTTGGTGCAATTAGATTGGCTGGCAGACCGCTATCCACCACAGCTTTCTGGCGGTCAGCGTCAGCGCATTGCCTTGGCACGCGCCTTGGCGGTAGAACCAAAAGTATTGTTACTAGACGAGCCATTTGGCGCGTTGGATGCCAAAGTACGTAAAGATTTGCGCCGCTGGTTGCGCCGCTTGCACGATGAGTTGCATATCACCAGCGTATTTGTCACGCACGATCAAGAAGAAGCACTGGAAGTGGCCGATACCATCGTCGTCATGAACCAAGGCAAGATAGAGCAAATTGGCTCGCCACAACAAGTGTACGACGCACCTGCTAATCCGTTTGTGTACGAGTTTTTGGGCAACGTCAATGCCTTTGAAAGCAGCGTCAATGCGGGCAATGTCAAGTTAGGTGAGCTAGACATTGCAGTCAACGATACCAGCAATATTGACGGCACTGCGCACTTGTATGTACGGCCACACGATATTGAAGTGAGCCGCGACAGTGCTGCCTCGGCCTTTAGCGCTACCTTAACTTACGCCCACTCCATAGGTTCAACCGTCAACCTAGAATTAAAACGTCATGACACACAAACGTTTATAGAGGCTGAGCTGACACGCGAAAGTTATAACACCTTAAATCTAACTATAGGTGAAGTGCTGTATGTGAAGCCCAAGAATGTAGGCTTATTTTTGCGGCCACATGCATAGCGACTGTTGTTCAGAGATTCAATTACTCCAGCACGTAAAAAAGCCCGCATTTGCG
>DASWSZ010000008.1:0-23201 GCA_036402395.1 Methylophilus sp. | reverse complement strand
GCGCAACAAAAGCAGATATTGTTAGAAAGCGGTTGCTATTGTTATCAAGGCTATTTATTTGGTAAACCGGTACCGATTACTGCATTTGAAGCATGCCTGAACCCGCGCTGACCACACATGGCAGCAATCACAGCGAGGGCTGTAGCACAGCACTATTTGTAGTGTCTGACTTACAAGCCAATACTATTTACGCGTAATATATAGACAACTTTGATGAATACCTGTGCCATGATGGAAAATGCGTCAGCATGATTAACTTAAAAGACCTGCTCACCAAGCGCTCGATCAGCATACGTTTTGCGCTGGCCTTGCTGTTTTTTGTGATTGCCTTAGCTGCACGCTTTACCTTGTTTCAATTGGATAGTGGCTTGATTTTTGTCACCTTTTACCCCGCCATCATTTTAAGTTTTTATTTCTGCGGTGCCGTGGCGGGTAGTTTGGTTGCGCTGTTGTCTGGGCTGGCCGCCATCTATTACTTTACAGTGCCCTACTATCAGTTTTCACTCGCATCTTTTGTCTCACCTTCTACGCTGTTTTTTGCATTAACGGCCTACTTGATAGGTTATTTTATTACCCGTTTACATAGCAAAATCCAACAGCTGGATGTTCTTTTAGACAATGAAATGATAGGTAGCATGACGTTAAAAAATCGCCGCGTGCTCTGGTGTAATAAAGCCATGTGTAAAATCGTCGGCTACCCGCAAGCCGCGATGTTAGGCGCCTCTACCCAGAGGCTATTTGCCGATAACGCCATGTTTGAGAAAGTGGGGCGCGAAGGCTATGCAGCACTGAACGAGGGCAAAACCTACCGCACGCAGTTTGAGCTGATTAAAGCAGACGGTCAGCGTATTTGGGTAGATGTCAGCGGTGGCAATATCTCTGAGGATGGCCACATCTCACTATGGTTAATCAGCGACATTACCAAACTCAAACAGCTAGAAGAGCAGCTTAAGCATCAAGTCAATCATGACTACCTCACCGGCTTGTATAGCAGAGCCTGCTTTATGCATCAAGCCACTACCGAGCTCAATCGTGCGCTACGATACGCCCACCCCATGTCGTTACTGATGTTAGACATTGATTTTTTCAAACGCGTCAATGATACGCATGGCCATCAAGCCGGTGACTTGGTACTTAAAAGCGTGGTGGATTTATGCCGGCATACGCTGCGTGATTGTGATATTTGTGGGCGTTTGGGCGGCGAAGAGTTTGCGGTATTGCTGCCAGAAACCGATCAAACCAAAGCGGCAGAAGTGGCCGAGCGTTTAAGGCTGGCCATTCAGCAGGCCAAGGTGTCGCTGCCTTCGGGCGGGCTGCCACTGCAACTCACCTGCTCCATCGGCGTGTCGGCATTATCTAACAATGAAGACACCATGGACATCCTGATTAGTCTGGCCGATGGCGCGCTGTATCAAGCCAAAAATACTGGGCGTAATCGCGTCTGCTTGGCCGATTTAGCGCAGGTCGCTTAGCCACTTACCTAGGAGTCCCTCACATACCCGTATAGACTGGCCCACTGCCGCCTTGTGGCGGCACCCACACTATATTCTGCGTGGGGTCTTTAATATCGCAGCTTTTGCAGTGGATGCAGTTTTGCGCATTAATCTGCAATCTATTCTCACCAGCATGCTGCACAATTTCATAGACACCGGCCGGGCAATAACGCTGCTCGGGCGCGTCATAAGTGGCTAGATTAATCTGAACAGGTACACTGTTATCTAATAACTGCAAATGGCACGGTTGGTCGGCGTCATGCGCAATATTGCTTAAGCTAATCGAGTTTAATTTATCAAAACTATATACACCGTCTGGCTTGGGATAGGCAATGGACGGCATCGTTGCAGCAGGCTTGGTGCAAGCATGATCTGCTAATGTGTGGGCCAATGTCCATGGCATAGATAGTTTAAATGACGCCAACCACATCTCGATGCCGCCCATTAGCGTGCCGCCCCAAGTGCCTAATCTAGACAACCATGGTTTGACATTGCGCACCGCATGCAAATCCTGCCACACCCAAGAAGCACGCAAAGCTTGCGGGTAAGCGTTCAGCACAGCTGGTCGCGCACTTTCTGGCTCGTTCAGTGCATCAAATACAGCGGTTGCCGCCAGCATGCCAGACTTCATGGCATTGTGGCTGCCTTTGATGCGTGGCACATTCACCATACCAGCGCTGCAGCCTATCAGCGCGCCACCGGGGAACACCAACTCTGGCCAAGATTGCAAACCGCCCTCACTGATCGCCCTAGCGCCATAACTTAAGCGCTGGCCATCTTTGAGCAAGGCCTGCATGTGCGGATGGGTTTTAAAGCGTTGAAATTCGTCATACGGTGACAAGTGCGGGTTGGCATAATCCAGATGCACCACAAACCCTACCGACACCAACTGCTCGCCATAATGATACACAAAGGAGCCGCCACCAGTATCGGCAGTTAAAGGCCAGCCCACACTATGCTCCACCTTACCTGCGTGATGTTGCGCCGCAGGAATACGCCACACCTCTTTAAAACCTAGCCCATATTTCTGCGGCGAGGCCGATGTGCGCAAGCCATACTGGCTTTCCAGTTGTCTGGTGAGCGAGCCACGTGTGCCTTCTGCAATCAAGGTATAAGGCGCGCGGATTTCGATGCCGGGCGTAAATTGTGCAGTTTCGTTACCCGCCGCATCACGCCCCATATCGCCGGTGAGTATGCCCACCACTTGCTTATGCTCATCGTACAGCATGGTCTGCGCAGCAAAACCCGCGTAAATTTCCACCCCCAGTTGTTCGGCTTGCTCTCCCAGCCAACGGCACACCTCACCTAAGCTGACAATATAATTGCCCTCATTACGCATCAATGGCGGCATGAGACTATGTGGAATAGCCCAAGACTTTTGCTGACTGAACATTAAAAAGGCATCGTCCTGTACTGGGGTATGCAGCGGCGCGCCTAGTGCTTGCCAATCTGGGATCAGTTCGTTCAGCGCAATCGGGTCGATGACAGCACCCGACAGAATATGTGCACCGACTTCTGCGCCTTTTTCTAGCACGCAGACACTTAACTCTTTGTGGGCGGCATTGGCTAATTGCTTCAGCTTAATCGCCGCGCTTAAGCCCGCCGGCCCTGCGCCTACAATTAACACATCATATTGCATCACATCACGTTCCATAGTGGTCTTTCTTTGTATTAATAGCCGGTTTTCAGCTAAGCACTCTTTGAATTTAGGCAAACGCTCATTTAAGCGTACTTTAAATGATGCAAACGCTCATTTAAGCGGACTTTTAATTATGCAATCTCTGGCAAATGCACTAAATCACTGCGGGCAGCCCCTGCCGTCAGTTGTTGGCATAATGCTAAAAATTCGCGTATGCCGGTGGTTTGGTATTTTTGTTTATGCCATAAAAAATAGAAAAATCGCCCCAAATCCAGACTGGGTGTGGCAATCGGCGCTAAACTGCCACGGCGGAACGCGTCTTTTAACGCCAAGCGTGAAATACAGCCTATGCCTAGGCCAGACTCTACCGCGCGTTTAATGGCCTCAGTGTGTTCCAGCTCCAGTCTGATATTCAGTTGCGAATGGCTATTTTGAAAGGCGCGGTCAAACGTCGCCCGTGTGCCCGAACCTTTTTCACGTAATATCCAGGGCTGTTGCAGTAATTGCGTAATGGATACTTTGGGCAAGCCTATCAAAGGATGGTTAGGTGCGGCAAACACCACCAGCTCATCCGCCACCCAGCGTTGCACTTCAATATCAGGATGATGACAATCGCCTTCAATGAGGCCCAAATCTAAATCATGATTGGCAATCTGCTGTACGATGGTGCTGGTATTGTGTACCTGCAACTGGATGCGGCTTTCTGGGTGCTCTTGTAAAAAGCGCGCCACTAATATCGTCGCCAGATAATTGCCCACCGTTAACGTGGCGCCTATTTTCATATGGCCAAAGCCAGCATGACCTTGCAGCAAGTTTTCAATTTCTTTGGCGCGGTCTAGCAACTCAACGGCACGTGGCAACAATTGTTGACCGGTTTCGTTGATGCGCAGCGATTTACCCACCCGGTCAAACAATTGCAAATCAAACTGCTTTTCCAGTTCACTCAGCGCAGTGCTGGTGGCTGACTGCGATAGCGATAATACCTCGGCTGCGCGTGACACACTGGCGGTGCGGCTGATGGCGACAAAAATCTCTAATTGTCTTAGGCTATATTTCATTTGTTCAATTTAAACGGCAGATTAATCAGGCTAAATTTCATGGTTCGCTTCGCACTTATGTCTCTATCTTATATATCTATTAAATAAATATAAACTATCTTAATAATTCATTTTTTATATATTATACGCCAGTGTAAAATGCATAGCAATTGCATAGGAGTGATCATGAAAATATTAGTCGCCGTGAAACGGGTGGTGGATTACAACATTAAAGTGCGCATTAAGCCCGATGGGTCTGATGTCGACATTGCGGGCGTTAAAATGGGCATCAATCCATTTGATGAAAACGCCTTAGAAGAAGCTTTGCGTTTGAAAGAACAGGGCATCGCCACGGAAATTGTCGCCGTATCGTTAGGTACCGCTGCCAATCAAGATGTGCTACGCCATGCGTTGGCCATGGGCGCAGACCGTGCCGTATTGATAGAAACGGATAGCACGTTGCAAGCGCTGACTGTGGCCAAATTACTCAAAGCACTGGTGTCGCGCGAGCAACCGGATTTAATCTTGCTGGGCAAACAAGCGATTGACGACGACGCAGGCCAAACTGGGCAAATGCTGGCAGCGCTACTGGCTTATCCGCAAGCCACGTTTGCTTCTGCATTAAGCGTAGCCGGTAATGCAATCACTGTGACACGTGAAGTCGATGGCGGCACAGAGACAATCGCACTCACATTACCAGCTGTGGTGACTGCAGATTTACGTTTAAATAATCCGCGCTTTGTAAAGTTACCTAACCTCATGATGGCGCGTAAAAAACCAATAGAAACGATTGCGGCCGCTGACTTTGGTGTTGATACAACTGCACGCTTGAAACTGCTAACAGTACAAGCACCTGCCGCCAGAAAAGCCGGCATTAAAGTCAACAGCGTGGCAGAACTACTGGCGCAATTACGCACACACGAAGGAATCACACTATGACTATCTTGATTTTAGCCGAACACAATGGCCAGCAACTCAACCCAGTTGTGCAACAAACGGTGAGTGCCGCCCAACACTGGAACGCGCCTATTCACGTATTGGTAGCTGGCAGTGACAGCCTAGCGATTGCACAACAGGCGGCAGCCATCCAAGGCGTTGAGCGTGTATTGCACGCCAACGCAGCGCATTTGGCGCACCCATTGGCCGAAGACATTGCCAACTTAATCGTGACTATCAGCGCCGATTACGAAGTAATATTAGCTGCACATTCCTCGTTTAGCCGCAATGCTTTGCCACGCGTGGCGGCGTTGTTGGATGTCGCGATGGTGTCGGATGTGTTGTCCTTGCATGCTGAAAACACTTATGTGCGTGCTACCTATGCCGGCAATGTGCTCACCACCATGCAAAGCACAGACAAAGTACAAGTATTGACCATCCATGGCAGCAGCTTTAGCGCCGCCAGCTTAGGTGGCCATGCAGAAATAGTCACAGTAGAAGCGCCAGCCGCTTTTGCTGGCACGCGCTGGGTATCCGAGGTGCGCAGCCAGTCTGACCGCCCTGCTTTGGGCTCTGCCAAAGTGGTGGTATCCGGTGGTCGATCATTAGGCAGTGCAGAAACCTTTGAAGCCCTGTTATCACCACTGGCTAGCAAATTGGGTGCGGCCTTAGGCGCCACGCGTGCGGCGGTCGATGCTGGCTATGCGCCTAACGACATCCAAGTGGGCCAAACTGGGGTAGTGGTGGCGCCAGAACTGTATATTGCGGTCGGCGTATCCGGCGCGGTGCAACATACCTACGGCATGAAAGACAGCAAGATTGTGGTGGCCATCAACCAAGACCCGGATGCGCCCATCTTTCAAGTGGCCGATTATGGACTAGTCGCCGATTTGTTTGAAGCCATTCCCGCGCTCACTGCCGCCATTCAATAACTTAATAAGAAATCAAACACCATGAGTAAATATTCATCAGAACGTGTCTTAAGTGTCCATCACTGGAACGACAATTTATTTAGCTTTAAAACCACGCGCGACGCTGGTTTGCGTTTTGAAAACGGCCAGTTTGTCATGATAGGCTTAGAAGTCGATGGCCGCCCACTGACGCGCGCTTACAGTATTGCCAGCCCCAACTATGACGAACATTTAGAATTTTTCAGCATTATTGTGCCCAATGGCCCGCTGACGTCACGCTTGCAACATTTAAAAGTGGATGACGAATTATTGGTCAGCAAAAAACCCACCGGCACGCTGGTGATTCATGACTTAAAGCCTGGGAAAAATCTGTATTTACTCTCGACTGGCACAGGCTTAGCGCCATTTATGAGCTTGATTCAAGACATTGAAGTGTATGACCGTTTTGAAAAAGTGGTGCTGATACACGGCGTGCGTAACGTCAATGAGTTGGCGTATGCTGATTTTATTGAAAATGAACTACCCAACCATGAGTTTTTAGGCGAAGAAGTGCGCAACAAATTGATTTACTACCCTACCGTCACCCGCGAGCCGTTCCGCAACCAAGGCCGGCTGACCGATTTAATCAACTCCGGCAAATTGTTTGACGATATCGGCTTGCCACCACTAGACCAAACCCACGACCGCGCCATGATTTGCGGCAGCCCACAAATGCTGGCGGATACCGAAGCCTTGCTGGATAGTCGCGGCTTTATCGTATCGCCACGCATAGGCGAGCCCGGTGACTATGTGATTGAACGCGCGTTTGTGGAAAAATAGGTTTGTGAACTAAGCTGTTTAAAATAGAGGCTTAAAGAGGATGGCTTGAACATGCATGCAGTTAAAAATGAACTGCCACGCGCTACGCACTCGCAGTGACGGTCTGTGAGTGCTTGCGACCAGCTTGTTAATAGTCAGGGCTTTTCTGTTGCCTATCCGCGCTTTAACTTAGTTAACACCACATGCTGTACAAACACCCAGATGGCGGGCAAGCTAGGCACAATAATCATGGCTAATGTCACCAGCGAAAAATGCGCTTTCACCCAAGGATGATTGCCGATTAAAAAGCCTAAGCCAGTTAAGCCGCACACCCACAGCAAGCCGCCGATGACGTTATAAAAAGCAAATCTAGCGTAAGTCATCTGCCCCACGCCCGCCACAAACGGCGTAAAGGTGCGCACAAACGGTAAAAAGCGCCCCAGGACAATCGCAATCGGACCATACTCTTCGTAAAAGGCATGAGTTTTATCAAAAGCATCTTTATTAAACCAGCGCGAGTTTTCCCAAGAGAACACTTTCAATCCTGTCCATTTACCAATGGCATAATTCAGCGCATCGCCCATAATGGCGGCGGCGGAGAGCAATATCATCAATGTGGGCAAGTGCATGCCGCCGACGGCTGCCAGCGCCCCCGCTACAAATAATAAAGAGTCACCCGGTAAAAACGGCATCACCACCAAACCGGTTTCGACAAAAATAATCAGGAACAACAGCGCATATATCCACACGCCATAATTGGCGACAGCGACAATTAAGTGTTTGTCTAGGTGTAACAATAAATCGGTAATGCTAGCAATATCCATGAGGTCGCTCTAGTCTAGTTGTAATGCAAAGTGGTGATGAAATTTGGGCAGTAAATTGAGCTGGCTTAATCAAAAGCCAGTCCAGATAATTGGCGCAAACTAGCCGCATTATAGCAGTTAAGCGCTGGTCGCTTTGGTCGCTAGCGCGCTAGAGATAAGTGCAGCTGATGGCTGGGTGTAGACATCCGGCTGGCTAAGCACTTCCACCAAGTGGTCAAACACAATTCTGACGCGCTCTGCCACCGGCCCGCGCTGCGGCCTATACACATAAACGCCCCAAGGTGCGGGTGTTTGATCTGCCAATACGGCTACTAGGCGACCGCTATCAAGATGTTCTGCAACCAAAAAATCTGCCATTTGTGCAAAACCAACGCCAGCCAATACCGCTTGTAATTCAGCCTCGGGGTCGTCGGTAGCAAAAGCCGGTGCGCTAGGTACGCACTCTGGCTCATGGGCAAAATACCAAGGCCACATGCGGCCAGTATTTTGGTCGATCAATCCGGTATACGGCATATTGCAAAGGTCACTCACTTGTTGCGGCGCACCATATTGGGTAATTAAAGCAGGGCTGCCGACGATATAAAACTGTACATCGCGAACACGTCTTGCGACGTTTCTATTGTTAGCAAACGTACCTACGCGTACGCCTATGTCCATTTGGTCGGTCACCACGTTTTCAATCACATCAGAAAAGCGCAAATCTAGCTGTATCTGCGGATAAGCTAAGCTAAGCTGAATCAGGCTGGGCAATAAATAGCTACGGCCATAAGCGGCTGGCATGGTGACTCTTACGATGCCTTCTGCGCCATGCTTAATGGCGCTGGTGTGCACAGAAAATAAAGCGTCCACTTGCTCAATGACGCCTGCACTCTTGAGCGCCATTTGTCGGCCAAATTCGGTAATGGTGGTATTGCGCGTACTGCGGTAAAACAACGGCTCGCCCAATTGCTCTTCAAACTGCTTAATGGCACGCGTGACTGATTGTGGCGAAATCCCTAATTTAACCGAGGCCTCTTTAAAGTTGTTGGAATCTGCCACCACTTTAAATATGCGCAACATGTCGAGTTGATTTTGCATAGCATTGTATCCAATTTTTGGAATTATCAATTCCAAATTATTCCATATCCTGAGAGCAAACACTATGCGATGATGTCGTCATAGTAGAAGTATTGTGTTATTTTGAGTCATTATGGCAAGCAAACCAACCACTTAAGTAAAGGTGAGGCAGATGATCACGTTAAACATCAACGGACAAGAACAAGCACTAGACGCAGCAGACGACATGCCAATTTTATGGGCGTTGCGCGATGTGGCACAGTTGACCGGCACTAAATTTGGCTGCGGCATGGCACAATGCGGCGCCTGTACCGTGCATTTGGACGGACAAGCTATCCGTTCATGCATTACACCAATCAGCGCGGCAGTAGGTAAAAAAATTACCACTATAGAAGCCATGCAAGACCACAACGTAGGCCAAGTAGTGCAAGCGGCGTGGCAAGAGATTGATGTGGTGCAATGCGGTTACTGCCAATCAGGACAGATTATGGCGGCCACTGCGCTACTGAGTACCAATAAAGCGCCCACCGATGCCGACATAGACGCGGCCATGAGTGGCAATATCTGCCGTTGCGGCACTTACCCACGCATACGCGCAGCCATCCACGCTGCTGCCACTAAACTCGCTTAAGGAGCGCACCATGACAGCCCCTTTGAATATTTCCAGACGTACTTTTTTAAAAGCCACTGCACTGGTGGCTGGTGGTTTGGTGATTGCCTTTGCTATTCCTCAAGCCAAACGCTTTTTAATGCCGAATACCGATAAAGCGCCCGCTTCACCAGACGCCAGCAAGCTCCCCGCGCCCAATGCATTTTTGCGTATAGGCACAGACAACACCATTACTGTACTGTTGGCGCATAGCGAGATGGGGCAAGGCATTTGGACAACGCTGCCCATGTTGATCGCCGAAGAATTAGACGCAGATTGGAGCACCATTAAAGTTGAGCACGCCGCTGCTGCGCCTGCCTATGCGCATACCGCTTATGGCATTCAAATTACTGGCGGTTCTTCTACCACATGGTCTGAGTTTGATCGCTACCGTCAAGCTGGCGCGTTAACACGCGCTTTGTTAATAGACGCTGCCGCGCAAAAATTTGGCGTTCCAGCCAGTACCCTCAAAACAGAACATGGTTTTGTAATGAGTGGCGCAGATAAAGTGAGCTATGGCGAGCTAGCAGAAGCGGCCACCAGTTTACCAACACCGAGCACTATTACCCTCAAAGACCCAAAAGACTGGAAGATTATCGGAAAATCCACCAAGCGTTTGGATGGCCCAGAAAAAATCAACGGCACAGCCAAGTTTGGCCAAGATGTACAGTTTGACGGTTTAAAAACGGCCATGGTGGCACGTGCGCCAGTATTTGGCGGACAAGTCAAATCGTTCAACGCCGATGCCACTAAGCAGATTAAAGGCGTGCACAGCGTAGTGCAAGTACCGACTGGCGTGGCCGTGATTGCTGACCATTATTGGGCGGCCAAACAAGGCCGCGATGCGCTCAAAATTGAGTGGGATTTAGGCCCTAATGCAGGGCTAGATACACCCAAGATGCTGGCGGAGTTTCAAAAGTTGGCGGGTACTGCTGGTTTAACCGCAGCCAAAGCTGGGGATACTGAGGCCGCACTGAAAAGTGCGACAACGATAGTGGAAGCAGAATACGTGGCTCCCTATTTAGCACACTCGCCGATGGAACCGCTCAATTGCACGGTAAAAATCAATGCCGATGGTTGTGAAATCTGGACAGGCACGCAAATGCAAACCACTGACCAGCAAGCCGCCGCCAAAATTCTTGATTTAAAACCAGAACAAGTGACCATGCATACGCTGTTTTTGGGTGGTGGCTTTGGTCGACGTGCCAACCCGGCAGCAGATTTTGTCTCTGAAGCGGTGCAAGTGGCTAAGGCCGCTGGCGTGCCAGTAAAAACGGTGTGGACACGCGAAGATGATGTGAAAGGGGGTTACTACCGCCCGATGTTTTTGCATAAAGCCAAAATTGGTCTGGACGCCAACGGCATGCCGGTGGCGTGGCAACATACCGCGGTCGGCCAATCCATTATGCTCGGCACGCCATTTGAGAGCGTCATGATTAAAGACGGCGTAGACGCGACTTCTACCGAAGGCACCGCGGATTCACCGTATTTAAAGCAAGTTGCCAATCATCAAGTGCAACTGCATACCGTTAAAACGGGTATTCCAGTGTTGTGGTGGCGCTCGGTCGGCCATAGCCACTCGGCGTTTGCCATGGAAAGCTTAATCGATGAACTGGCGCACGCCGCGAAAAAAGACCCATTAGACTACAGGCGTGCTTTATTAAAAGACCATCCTCGCCATTTGGCGGCGCTGAATTTAGCGGCAGAAAAAGCCGACTGGGGTAAGCCACTGCCTAAGGGCGTATCACGCGGCATTGCCGTGCATGAGTCGTTTGGCAGCTTTGTCACGCAAGTGGCTGAGGTGTCGGTGACAGAAGGCGCAGTCAAGGTTCATCGCATGGTGACGGCGATTGATTGCGGTTTGTCGGTCAATCCGGATTCGCTGAAAGCACAGATGGAATCGTCGATTTCGTTTGGGCTGGGTGCCGCGCTGCAAAGCGAAATCACGTTTAAAGACGGCCAAGTGCAGCAATCTAATTTTCATGATTACCAAGTGTTGCGTATGAAAGACATGCCCAAAGTAGAGGTGTATATCGTACAAAGTACCGAGAAAATGGGCGGCGTTGGTGAGCCTGGTTTGCCACCGGTAGCACCGGCGGTGACCAATGCGATTTTTGCGGCCACTGGTAAGCGTATTCGCACGTTACCTATCGCCAACCAATTGGCTTAATCATGAAATCTACTGCATGAAAGTGGGCGCATGAAGTCTGTTGATGCTGAAGTGCTAAGCCGCGCCATAGACTGGCTAGACAGCGGCCACAGTGCACACTTATTCACCGTGTTGCAAACTTGGGGCTCGGCACCGCGTTTGCCCGGCGCCATTTTAATGGTGCGCGATGATGGCCATTTAATCGGGTCAGTCTCTGGTGGTTGCATAGAAGATGATTTAGCCGATAAAGCGCGCCAGAAGTTGCTGCCCACTACACCAACGGTGATGGAATATGGGATTAGCCAAAGCGAAGCACAGCGTTTTCGCATCCCTTGTGGGGGACGTTTACAAGTATTTGCCGAGCCGTTAACCAACGCGTCACAACTAGTGCCAATTTTACAAAGCATCACACAACGGCAGCTATTAAAACGTTCGGTAAACTTGAACACCGGCGAAGTCAAGCTTACGCAAGTCTTACCTGAAGGCTTGCCACGCCTAGAGGGGGACTGGTTTCATAGTTACTTTGGCCCACAATGGCGTTTGCTCATCATAGGCGCCAATCAGTTGGGTAGCGTGCTGGCCAGCATGGCGCAAGCGCTGGAGTTTCATGTAATGATTTGTGACCCTCGTGAAGAGATGCAGGCCGAATGGCATGTGGAAGGTGCGCAGTGGCTGTATGGCATGCCGGATGATGTGGTGTTGGACATTGTCCCCGATGCGCATACGGCCATCGTGGCGGTGACGCATGACCCTAAACTGGACGACATGGCTTTGCTGGAAGCACTAAAATCGGATGCGTTTTATGTAGGTGCCTTGGGTGCTGTCAAAAATCAGGAAAAACGCCGCGCCCGCCTACGCAGCTTTGACTTAACTGAAGCCGACATTGCCAAACTGAATGGCCCGGTCGGCCTCAATATTGGTAGCCGTACCCCGGCTGAAATTGCCGTGTCCATACTGGCGGAACTCATCCAAGTACGCTCGCAGCAGCAAAAAATGGGCATCGTGCCTACGGAAAATATACGGTGTAGCGCCTAAAGGCTAAGTGCCAATGGACTTAGCCAAATCGGTAGGCGTATCAATATCGGCCAAAATGCCGGCATCGTCACAGGCCAATAAACTCACTTCCTCTGCATGCTGCTTGACGACAGCACGTGCACCGTGATCACCTTCCACCTTCAACAGCGCATTTATAAACTTGGCGGAAAACCCCACCGGATGGCCACGCTGGTCGAGATAAGTAGGCACTACAATGCCGCCAGCCTGCTTGAGCAAGGTGGCAACCTGTGAAATGGTATGCGGCTGGATATACGGCATATCCGCCAATGCAATCACAACGCCGTCGTGATGCAGGTTAAGTTGCTGGGCATAACGCACGGCAGTGACTAGACTATCCGCCATCACTGCCGCGTCTTCTGCACACATCACCACTTGAAAGCCTAATTGACGCAACGCGTCAGCCAACGCTAGATTTTCTGCACGCACCACGGCAATAGAGATTGGTAAGGCAGCAATTAAATGTTGAGCGGCCGCCAACACCATGACTTGGCCATCAGGCAAGTTCTGCATTAACTTATTGGCATTGCCAAACCTGCGTGAGAAACCAGCGGCTAACAAAATACCTATCATGACTTTTTATGCTCCATTTTGTTGTAGGTGCAGCCAGCAAGCTCAGTTAACTAGTAAGCTCGCATTCCAGCGCCCAGCTTAATCATACCTGAACAGCTTGCGCATACCGAACAGCATCACCAGCGCATTGCAATGCTAATACATAGCAAAGCTAGTACATATAAAAACAGCGCACGGAAAAAATAATGCAATGCTCGCAAAATTTAGGTGTTACAAACTATTCACGTACAATACAGTCACAAGCCTATGCGTTTTCTACAATGTATTGTGATGGTGTTAATTGCGTGTTCGCTCAACAGCTGCGGACTGATCAATACCGCCTATAACAATGCGCCATCATTGGTCAGTTGGTGGCTGGACGACTACCTTGATTTTAGCCCAGCACAAACGGCGCTACTCAACCCAGCGCTGATAACACTGCATGATTGGCACCGGCAAACGCAATTGCCACTGTATGTCAGCTTGTTACAAGACTTACAGGGGACATTGGCGCAAGCACAGTTCACGCCCGAGGTTGCCTGTGACAAGCTAGACCAAATGAAATCAGGATTTACTACACTGCAATTGCAATCGGTGCCGATTATGCTCACGATGGCGCCCCTCATCACTGAGCAACAGCATACTTATTTACAGAAAAAACTAGCCGAACGCACGCAAAAATGGAAAAAAGAATGGTGGCCAGCATCGACCGAAGACCAAATAGAAGTGCGTGTAGAAAAGGCAGTGGATATTGCTGAAAAAGTCTATGGTGGCCTATCAGATGCGCAACGCTCCATGTTGGCGCTAGGCATAAAAAATAGCGGTATACAACCTGAGCTAACCTACCGTGAAATCCTCAGACGCAACCAAGATATTCAACAGGCGATACGTGCACTACAAGACACTACGTTGTCTACCATGCAAAAATCACAACATATCCAAGAAGGCTTTGCACGCTTTCAACATAGCCCCGACCCTGTTTATGCCGCCTATGCCGAGCAGAACAAACAACGTACCTGCGAATTGATTGCCGAGTTTCATCAGCACACCAACACCCAGCAAAAACAACATGCGCAGAATTGGTTGGCAGGCTACATAGGCCAATTTTCTGCGTTAGCCATCACCAAAACAGCCGCTAAGTCTTAACAGCTTTGCAAGGCTAGTAGGATACATTATGCTGTTAACTATTTGCCGCTCACTCCCATGTCATCCACACCATTTGCCGTTGAACTTACTTACGCCGACACCCGCCAACTAACAGGGTTAGTGCTGCTAGAGTTTGGTGCCACTTGGTGCAGCTATTGCCAAGCGGCGCAAGCCATGATTACGCAAGCAGTTGCGCAATACCCACACCTACAACACATTAAAATTGAAGATGGCAAAGGCAAGCGATTGGGGCGGCAATTGACTGTGAAACTGTGGCCAACCTTGATAGTGCTAAAGGATGGCGTGGAGATGAGCCGCGTAGTACGGCCGATGAATGTGGACCAAATCATGCAATTATTCAGTAATCCTTAAACCGAGCTTATTACCTCGACAAAAGTTTTTACCAACAAAAAAGCCTAGCCACATTAATGACTAGGCTTTTGATTAATCATCAATGATTAATTATTTGTTCATGACGTACATTGTTACTTCAAAGCCAAAACGCATTTCTGTAGCTGCTGGTGTTGTCCACATAATATTTCTCCAAAGTGTTGTTTGTTTGAACTGACGGTATGTCTTGTTCGTATGTATTGATAATACGCCACGCTTATAAAAGCACGCTATCACTCTTCATGAAAGCACACTGCAGATTATCATGAAGCGCTCTCTACTAAGTTGCCTGTTGAACTAAGTCAAAGCGATCCAGATTCATCACCTTATCCCAAGCTGCTACAAAGTCACGCACAAACATGGGCTCGGCATCACTGGCGGCATACACTTCTACAATTGCCCGAAGTTGCGCATTAGAGCCAAACACTAAGTCTACCAGCGTCGCCGTCCATTTCAGCGCACCGCTAGCGCGGTCACGTCCCTCAAATACACCATGGCTCGCTGGCTGCCATTGCGTGCGCATGTCTAATAAGTTGACAAAGAAATCCGTACTCAGTGTTTCAGGGCGTTGCGTCAATACGCCATGCTTGCTTTGCCCAACATTGGCGTTCAGCGAACGTAAGCCACCCAGCAATACTGTCATTTCTGGTGCGGTTAAGGTTAGCAGATGTGCTTTATCTAATAGCAGTTCAGCGGCTGAACTTTGCACTTCTGGCTTGATAAAATTGCGGAAGCCATCGGCCACTGGCTCGAGCACAGCAAATGAGGCGACATCGGTTTGCGCTGCTGTCGCATCCATACGGCCAGGGCTAAACGGCACAGTGACCGCATGCCCGGCGTGTTTAGCGGCCAGTTCAATAGCAGCACAACCGCCCAGTACAATCACATCCGCCAGCGACACTTGCTTACCATTGCTTTGTGCACTGTTGAACGCTTGCTGCACTTGTGTCAGTGTGGCCAGTATATTTGCCAGCACAGCCGGTTGATTGGCTGCCCAGTCCTTTTGTGGCGCTAGGCGTATACGTGCGCCATTGGCGCCACCTCGCTTATCGCTACCGCGGAAGGTAGAGGCTGAAGCCCATGCCGTATTCACCAGTTGGGAGATGGACAAGCCACAATTGAGTAGTTGCGCTTTTAAGGCGGCAATGTCATGCGCATCAATCAGCGGATGATTGACAGCGGGCACTGGGTCTTGCCAAATCAGCGGCTCTTGCGGCACCAATGGACCAAGGTAACGCGTAATCGGCCCCATATCACGGTGCGTGAGTTTATACCAAGCGCGTGAGAACGCCTCAGCAAAGGCGTCTGGATTAGCATGGAAGTGCCTAGATATTTTTTCATAGGCTGGGTCCATGCGCAGCGCCATGTCGGCGGTGGTCATCATCGGTGCATGACGCTTGGCTGGGTTGTGCGCATCGGGGACCGTATTTTGTGCGGCTGAATTGGCGGGTGTCCATTGATGTGCACCAGCTGGGCTCTTGGTGAGTACCCAGTCATATCCAAACAGGTTTTCAAAGTAGTTGTTATCCCAACGAATTGGATTGTTAGTCCATGCGCCTTCAATCCCGCTGGTAATCGTATGTTCACCTTTGCCAGTGCCAAAGCTGTTTTTCCAGCCCATGCCTTGTTCTTCAATTGCAGCCCCTTCCGGTTCACGACCGACATGACTGGCTTCAGCCGCACCGTGGCATTTACCAAAGGTGTGACCCCCTGCAACCAATGCCACTGTTTCTTCATCATCCATGGCCATGCGGGCAAAGGTTTCGCGGATATCGCGTGCAGAAGCCAGCGGATCTGGGTTGCCATTGGGCCCTTCTGGGTTGACGTAAATCAGCCCCATTTGCACGGCGCCTAAGGGGTTAGCCAGTTCACGGTCACCGCTGTAGCGCTCATCGCCCAACCAAGTGGTTTCTGGGCCCCAATAAATATCTTGTTCAGGTTCCCAAATATCGGCACGGCCGCCAGCAAAGCCAAAGGTCTTTAGCCCCATAGACTCTAAGGCAACATTGCCTGTCAGGATCACTAAATCGGCCCATGAAATTTTACTGCCATATTTTTGTTTAATAGGCCACAGCAAGCGGCGCGCTTTGTCTAAGTTGCCATTGTCTGGCCAGCTGTTAAGCGGCGCAAAACGCTGTGCGCCTGTGCCAGCACCACCGCGTCCATCATAAATACGATAAGTGCCGGCGGCATGCCAAGCCATACGAATAAAGAACGGGCCGTAATGACCATAATCGGCCGGCCACCAGTCTTGCGAGTCTGTCATTAAGGCATGCAGGTCTTGCACCACGGCGTCTAGGTCTAGCGTTTTAAAGGCTTCGGTGTAGTTAAACTTAGCCCCCATCGGGTTAGATGGGGTGGCGTGCTGGTGCAGGATGCTGAGATTGAGCTGGTCTGGCCACCAGTTGGGCAGCTTGTGTCCACCAGTCACGGTGTGTTGACGTACACTGCCTGAAAATGGGCATTTTGCTTCGCTATCCATAGTGTTCTCCTTTATATGCTTTTTATAAGCTTTTTTAAATACTGCGTGCTTGATACACGCTTTGGGCTGCATTACCTGCCATCTATGCATGGCGACTGGTTAAATACATGCCTATTGGCTAGACCCTGCTTTTTATTATTCGATCATTTTAGATGGTGAGTTTTTTCGCTTTATTGCATCTTGCGCTTATGAAAAAAGCTAGCAATATTGCTGTTCATGAATCCGGCTTAAGTAAAATCATGAACGTATGTCCAGCTAAGGTTGGCTGGTGTGATTAAGCCCACGGTGCGCAATCTGCGTTGGCTGTGTAAAGGCTTGCTTTGCGCCCAAGTCTCATAAAAAATCGGTGGCCACTTAAGCTTTGTGCCAGCATGCAATTAAGCGTCCTTTTCTTAGAAATCACTGCTTATTCGCGCACTCGCCAAAAAAAAGTATACCCGATTTGGCATAAACTCATTTATAGTTAATACGTTAACTATTTCTACAGATGTCTTTTAATGATATAAATTTAAAAACTTAATGATACAAGCGTGTTAAATATGTTTGTTTAAATCTAGAGCTGAAGGGGAAAAGTACGCAGACTCAGACATTTAACGCTACCCCGCCTCAGTTATCATCACTTGATGTCAGAGCAATCTCCTATGAAAAAGCCCATTGATTGTAGTAATAGTGATCGTAATAATAGTGATCTAAACGATACAGCCAAGTTTGCTAGCCTTACACGGTCTACACTGGTACTTTGGTTTTCATTCGTGGCTGCATTTTCCGTTGGCCTTGCCATCACTGCTGTACTCATGGCTTATTCTAAGCAACAACAAGCGGAACAACTTACCCAAGAGTTTAACTTTGCCACGCAGCAAGTGGCCAATAATGTCCGCAGCCGTATTGCTAATTATCAAACCGTGATGCGGGGGGTGCGTGGCTATTATCAAGGCTCGCAAGTGGTCACCGCCAGTGAGTTTAAAAAGTATGTAGAAGACCTCAAAATCAATAATCGTCATACTGGCATACAAGGCGTTGGGCTGGTCAGTTTGGTGACCCAGTCTGATAGAGCCGACCATGAGCTGGCAGAGCGCGTGTTACATCATCCAAATTACAGCATACGCCCAGAAGGCGAACGCCAACTATACGCGCCCATCGTCAGAATGGAGCCGGCCAATGCCGATAATCTCAAGGCCATAGGCTACGATGTGTTGACCATCCCTGCAGCGCGCGCCGCCATGGAAAAAGCGCGCGATTTAGACATGGTGGCCATTACGCAACCGATTACCTTGCTACAAGATGCCGGTAAATTGAACACCTTTGCGTTTGTGATGTATTTGCCCATTTACGCCAATGATGTGCCGGTGGCTACGGTTGAAGAACGGCGCATGGCCATACAGGCATGGGTGGATGTGCCTTTCCGCATGAATGACTTAATGGCCGGACTCAGTGGTGAGTTTGCCGATGATGTGCTGATTGATATTTATGACGGTGATATTGCCGCCAATAAAAAGCCCATGTATCGCTCGCGCTATGTAGCCGCCAGCACACACGCCGCCGCGCCGCTGGCACGTATTACACACTTAGATATTGGTGGCCGCGTATGGACCATACGCACCCAAAGCACGACAGCCTTTGAACAGCGCGTAATCAATCCCAGACAATCGGCCATGGTAGGGCTGGCGGGTGTCTTGTTGTCATCCATGTTGGCTTGGATTACTTGGTTATTGGTGAGTGGTCGACAACGTGCGCAAAGACGCTATCAGCAACTGTTTGCACAAGCAGGTGAGGGTGTGATTATTCTCAACCAGCAGCACCGTATCGTCGATTGTAATCACTCGGCCAAGCATATGTTAGGGTTTAACCAAGAGGCCTTATTGCATGTACGCTTGACCGACTTGCTGGCTAAGATTGAACTGCCTAGATTTAATGATTTTTTCAAGCAGTTAAGCAGCGGCGCCACCACGCTGAGCGAGTGGCAATATGTGCGTCAGGATGGCGTAATGTTTACCGCAGAGGTCAGTGCCTCGCAGTTGGATGACCACAGTTATTTTTTGATATTGCGCGATTTAACCGAGCGCAAAAAAGCCGAGCAGCGCATACAACGACTGAATCACTTGTATCTTGCCTTAAGTGAAACCAATCAAGCCATCGTACGCATGGACGACGCACAAGAGTTGTTTCCGCTGGTGTGCCGCTGTGCGGTGGAGTTTGGCGAGATGAAAATGGCTTGGATAGGCCAGCAGGACGCATCGACTGGCAAGATTGTACCGATTGCCATGCACGCCACCAATGCCAATTATTTAGAAGTGCTGAATGCAAATCATCAACCTATTCACCTGGCCGAAGGTGGGCCGCCGCAGTTGGCCATGGCTAACAATAAGCCGATTATTATCAATGACATGTTTGACCCCGCCATGCAAACACCTTGGCACGTGCAAGCGCAAACCTTTGGTTGGGGTTCGGTGGCTTGTTTTCCTATCCAGCATCATGGTCAACAACGCGCTGTGCTGACGGTATGTCACGATGCTATTGATGCCTTCGACCAAGAGGCGATCGATTTGTTGATGGAGATGTCGGGCGACATTAGTTTTGCATTGGACAATTTTGACCGCGAAACGCAGCGACTGCATGCAGAGCGGCTTTTGATCGAAAACGAGCACAAGTTATCGCTGATTTTGAATAATGTGGGTGCTTATATTTACCTTAAAGATACGCACGGACGCTACTTGTTTGCCAATCAAGCCGTGCTTAATTTATGGCAGGTACAGTTGGAAGACGTGGTGGGCTATGGTGATGAAAAATTCTTTAACGCCGAGACCACACGCCAAATTCGCGCCATCGACAAAAAAGTGTTGGTGGATGGCGAAACGGTAGAGCTAGAAGAAACCAACACCGTAGCGCAAACCGGTGAGACCAGTGTCTATTGGTCTATTAAAATTCCACTGAAAAGAAGCGATGGAAGCATCTATGGCTTGTGTGGTATCTCGAGTGATGTGACCCAGCATAAACGGGTGGAAGCTGACTTAAGAATTGCCGCCATCTCGTTTGAATCGCAGGTGGGCATGCTGATTATGGATGCGCAAAGAAACACCTTGCGCGTTAACCAAGCCTACAGCAAGATTTCTGGCTATAGCTCAGCAGAAGTAGTAGGGCAGCCGCCCAAGTTGCTGTGTGATACGCAACATTCCAGCGAGTTCTATAGCCAAATTTGGCAAGCAGTGGCGCAGCACGGAGGTTGGGAGGGCGAGGTATGGAATCAGCGCAAGGATATGCAAGTATATCCACAACACCTGATTCTGACTGCGGTTAAAGACAACACACAATTGGTGACACATTATGTGGCCTCCATGACCGATGTGACAGAAAGTAAAGCCGCCGCGCTAGAAATTGAACATTTGGCGTATTACGATCCGCTGACGCAGTTGCCCAATCGTCGCTTATTATTAGAGCGCTTAAACCATGCGCTGGCGGCCACCGAGCGCACCGGACAAGTGGGTGCGCTGCTCTATCTAGACTTAGACCACTTCAAAATGATTAATGACTCTAAAGGCCATGATGTAGGCGATTTATTGCTCAAACAAGTGGCTGCGCGCTTGTTGGCTTGTGTACGCGCCGATGACACGGTGGCACGGCTGGGCGGTGACGAATACGTGATTATGCTTGAAGGCTTAAGCAAAGCACCATTAGAAGCGGCGGCGCAAACTGAGCACGTGGCGCATAAAATTCAGACCACCTTAAGTGGCGCTTACGAAATTGGCCAATACCAATTTAGCATGTCGGCCAGCATAGGCTTGGTGTTGTTCAGTGGCCAGCAGCAATCATCCGATGAGTTATTAAAACAAGCCGATATCGCTATGTATCACACTAAAAAATCTGGGCGTGATGGCTTTAGATTTTTTGACCCCTTGATGCAAAACACCATCAACGCACGGGTATTGCTGGAGGAAGAGCTGCGCGCAGCCATCGCCTCCCACCAATTTAAACTGTATTACCAAGTGCAAGTGGATAAGCATGGCGTTGCGTTTGGCGCAGAGGCGCTCATCCGCTGGCTGCATCCTTTGCGTGGCGCCATTACGCCTATCCATTTTATTCCCTCGGCAGAAGAAACCGGGCTGATTTTGCCGATAGGGCAATGGGTGTTACATGCCGCTTGCGGCCAGCTTAAACAATGGGAAAGCGATGCTGCTACGCAGCACCTGTCTATTTCCATTAACGTCAGCGCTAAGCAATTCCACCAGCCAGATTTTGCCGAGCAAGTGCAAGCCGCGGTGGAATTTCATCAGATTAAGCCAATGCTGCTGAAATTAGAGCTGACAGAAAGCATGCTGGTCGACAATATTGAGCACATCATCAGCGTGATGCATACGCTTAGAAAAGTCGGCGTGCGCTTTGAGTTGGACGACTTTGGCACCGGCTATTCCTCATTGCAATATTTAAAACGGCTACCGTTGCATGTGCTAAAAATTGACCAATCGTTTGTGCGTGATATCACCACTGATAAAAGTGACAAAGCCATTGTCAAAACCATCGTTAAAATGGCACAAGGCTTGGGCTTAGAAGTGATTGCCGAAGGCGTGGAAAGCAAAGCGCAACTAGAGCAGTTGCGCAAAATGGGCTGTGCCAATTATCAAGGCTATTTGTTTAGCCAACCTGTGCCTATTGAAGAATTTACCTTGGTGGCGCGTGGTCAGCACCTTATGTAGTTTGCCGCCCAACTTAACGCCTACAGCACACACTTTGCCTAAGTATGATGTCTGGCGCGTTGTTAGATGTGAAGTGCACGTTTCACTCTTAACTGTACTTCTTAATTTGTGATGGCCGCTGGTGTTGCCGGTCCGCTTTTTTCAGGCGCGTCCGGTTTAGATGTAGTGGTTTCAGCGGCTTTGCTGGTGCTGCCTTTCACGTCTAAAGTTAATTTTGTCGGTATGTTATTGTCCACGACAGCACTTTTTACCGGTGCCTCACTGTGCAAACGCGCAGTTGCAATGCCCGCGGCAACCAGCGCTTGTTGAATAGCCTCCGCTCTGGCTTTGGCCAGTGCTTGCAAATCTGGCTCGCTAATGACAATACTTGTCGTCAGTTTTTCTAAAATCTCTTCATAATGACCGGCTTTGGGTTTTTCCAGTTTAGCCGCCAGCTTTTTCAACAAGCTTTTTTTGGTCAGTGTGTTAT
Source organism: Methylophilus sp. (assembly GCA_036402395.1). GTDB lineage: Bacteria > Pseudomonadota > Gammaproteobacteria > Burkholderiales > Methylophilaceae > Methylophilus. The sequence goes on along the minus strand of DASWSZ010000008.1, from coordinate 929 downwards.
ACAAGTCATCAATAGCGGTTTGTGTTTGCTTGTTTTGCAAGTCTATCGGGCCAGGCTGTTGCCCGGCCTCCAGCTTAATACCTATTTCTTCTGCCACTTGGCGGCGAATAGCGCTCTCTTGCAGCGCGCGCGTATCGGCGGCGCTGTCATAGGCTGGCACTATGCCTAAGTTAAGCGTTTGCCGTTGACTCAAAGCCTCACTAATGACTTTTAGTTTTTCTTGTTCTGGCGGCATCAGAGCAGCGCTGCCAGGCTCAAATACAATAGCTTCTAGTTTTTCAGAATCTGCACCAAACAGCTTGCCTAGCGCGCGGAAAGGCGAGGTGACGATTTTAGTCAGCACATTTTTAATGGCTTTCCAGACGATGCTGCCATAGCTAAATTGCGGGTCATCTAGGCTGCCAGAAATCGGTAAGTCCAGATCAATCAAGCCATCGCTGTCTTCCAAAATAGCAATGGCTAAATCCAGCGGTAAGTCGGCAGCATCGGCACTGTCTATCTTATCGCCCAGTTTTAACTTATTAATCATAAACTTATTTTCACCCGCCAGTTGGCGCTGTTTGATTTTGTATTCCAAATCCACCGAGAGTTTGCCAGCGTCTATGCGTCTACCGGCAAACTTGCCAGAATAAGGCGTGAGTCGGTTCATTTCTAGATTTTTAAAGCTGAGTTTTACATCGGTAAATTCAGTGGCGTTAAACGGTTGCAGTGAACCGCGGATTTTGGCCGAGCCATAGTCATCTACTTTGCCATCCAGCTCTAGTTGTGCCACTGCGGTCGCGTCCGTCGAGACACCATTGATGACGCCGCTGAGCGAGTTGATGTAGGTACCAAATTGCGGCGTCAGTGACAAATCGGCAAACTCCAGCTGCGCTTGGTCTATGCGCACACTGTCTATGCTGACCGGAAACGCAGGCTGCGTGGTATCT
>DASWSZ010000007.1:0-13380 GCA_036402395.1 Methylophilus sp. | reverse complement strand
CGACCTGCCACTCCTCGTTAGACTCAATGGCAAATTCCGCTTCTAGATATAACAGCCCATCTGGGCTGAGATGCTGGCCTAGTAACGGCAACAGTTTATCCAGCCAACCTTGATGATAGGGCGGATCGCAGAACATAATATCGAAAGTGTGGGTGTTGCGCGCCAAAAACTGCAGGGCATCTTGCTGCAATATTTGGCATCGCTCGGCTTTTAATACGGTTTGATTTTGTAGCAGCGCTTGATAGGCCGCACGGGCAGTTTCAACCATCACTACTTGTTTAGCGTTGCGCGACAGCGCCTCAAAACCAAACACGCCGGTGCCTGCAAACAAGTCTAAACAGCTTTTACCAGTAAGCTCTTGCCCCAACCAATTAAACACCGCTTGTCGCACACGCTCGGGAGTAGGACGCAAACCATCAACATCAGGAAATTTAATTAAGCGGCTGCGCCACACCCCAGCACTGATGCGTATGGTGTTATTGGCGCGCGCTGTTTTTTGCACACCCTTAGCCTTCGCTGATGGTGGATTTGCGGGTGTTTGTTTTAATAGAGGTTGCTTCATACGGTTTGCTGGGTTGGCAATACCGTATTTTAGCGCGATATGCTTTATTGCGCGCCAACAATTACTGTAACAAAGGTCTCAGGTTTTACCCGGCGTTTAAAGGCATCGTTAATTTGCTTGCTTGTGACTTTAGCTATTTGTTGATTAAAATCATCTAGATACGTCAGCGGCAATTGATAAAAACCAATCACGCTTAGATAGTCTAAAATTTTGCCATTACTATCAATGCGCATTGGAAAACCGCCAATCAAATTGTCTTTCGCTGCTTTTAGTTCTTTGTCTGTGACGCCATTGGCTATAAATTTGGCGACAGTTTCATTCACCAATTTAAGCGCGTCATTGGCCTGCTCTTTTTTGGTTTGTAAGCCAATTTGAAACGGGCCATTTTCAGCCATCGGCATAAAGTAACTGTATACACTGTAGACTAAACCGCGCTTTTCGCGCACTTCTTCGGTTAAGCGCGACACAAAACCGCCGCCACCTAAAATATAGTTACCGACATAAAGCGGAAAGTAATCGGCATCGCCGCGTTTAATACCAGGCTGACCCAATAAAATATGCGCTTGGCTGGCCGGATGCGCAATACTTTGCACGTTGCCAGTGGTTAATGCAGGCACTGCACTTAGCGGCCCCACGGCTTCACCTTGTGGCAAACCGGCACTGATAGATTCTGCAATATCACGTGCTTGTGCTGTAGTCATATCACCTATTAGTGCAATCACGCTACTTTTGGCGACATAATAACGTTGATAAAATTGGCGTAAATCGGTGGTCGTAATCTTATCCACCGTATCAACCTCTCCGCTTTGGTCTAAGCTGTAAGGATGCGCACCGTACAGTGCTTTCATAAACGCTTTGTCGGAAATGCTTTCTGGCTGGGTGGCTGACTCTTTTAAGCCAGAAATAATGCGCACTTTTTCACGCGTTAATACTGCTTCGGGGAAATCTGGCTTATGTAACACTTTTTTGAATACATCCAATGCTTTGGTTTGTTCACTGGTCAACGTACGTAATTTAAAGCCGGATTTATCGCTGTCAAAATCGCCACCCAATACTGCGCCAATATCGGCAAACTGATTGGTAATGGTTTCTTCGTCCATGCCATCCGCACCCAAAGTCATCATATAGCGGGTAATGCCAGCCACGCCAGAAGTGGCCGCAGTGTCGCGGGCGCTACCAGCCGGGAAACTGACGCTGACATCTACGATAGGTAAATCGTGATTCTCAACAAAATACACGCGGGCACCAGCTGCGGTTTGCCAATGTTGAATTTTTAAGCCTGCTTGCGCGCTCAGGCTCACCATGGTCAACATCAACATCACCAACACATTTTTAAATATCATTCAAATTACCTCAAAAATTTTAGCTAAACTGCAATCAACAAATACCTATTCAACTGGGCTTAATTTGTTTAATTTGTGTGTTTCTTTTAATGCGCACTACTTAGTGCACGTGGGGCTTGCCTGCTGGCTTGGCATTAGGGTCTATCGGCAACGGGTCTAATGTCACCACCGTCATATTGTCTTTGATCAGATATTTCTTGGCGACTTGCTGAATTTGCGCAGAAGTGACCTGCTTTAACTTCTCAGGGTAGTCTTTAATCAGGCGCCAGCTGTAGCCCATGGTCTCCAGTTGCCCTATTTGCATGGCTTGATAAAACATAGAGTCACGTTGATAGACATCGGCTGCAATCACCGCGGCTTTCACGCGGTCTAGCTCTTGCTGCGTCACACCGCCAGTGATGATGGTTTGAATTTGCGCCAATAATGCTGTTTCTAGCTCAGCCACGGTTTTGCCTTCTGCAGGCGTGCCCACTAGCTCAAACAGTGATTCTTGACCACGTGAGGTGGTGTCATAGCCTGCACCAATATCCAAAGCCAGTGAGCTTTCACGCACTAACTTTTGGTTTAAACGCGCTGAATCATTACCACTCAGTACGCCCGCTAATACTTCTAATGCATATGGCTCCCAGTCGGCGACGGCGGCTTTGCTTACGTCTGCTGATTGATTGTTCTCTACAGATTTAAATGGCAATACTGGGGCATGAAAGCCCATTGCCAAGTAAGGCAACTTGCCAGGTGCTTTCACCACAGCGCGGCGTTCGCCTAGTTGTGCAGGTTCTACTTGCGGTTTGCGCGCTGGCAAAGCCCGTGCTTTAAGTGGGCCAAAATATTGCTTGGCCAATTTCAGCACTTCCGGCGCTTTTACATCACCCACCACCACTACCGTCACATTATTCGGTGCATACCAATTGCGATACCATTCGCGCGCATCTTCCGCTGTCATGTTTTCCAAATCATTCATATGCCCAACCACTGGCCGACCATACGGGTGCGCTCTAAAGGTAATGGCTTGAAACTGCTCATTGACTTTAGATTGTGGTTTATCCTCGGTACGCCAGCGCCGCTCTTCCATCACCACTTTGATTTCTTTGGCAAATTCTTCATCGGTAATTTGCAGGTTCTGCATGCGATCAGCTTCCAACTTAAACGAAAGTGGCAAATTGGATTTTTCTAGCTGCTGAAAATAACAAGTGTAATCCATGCCGGTAAAGGCATTTTCTTTGCCTCCAGCCGCCGCTATCATGCGCGAAAATTGGCCAGCCGGTACTTGCTTGGTACCTTTAAACATCATATGTTCCAGTACATGAGCCACCCCAGTTTTACCATTCACTTCATCTAACGCCCCAGCGCGATACCACACTTGCGACACCACGACTGGCGCCCTTTTGTCTTCTTGTACGATGAGTTTTAAGCCGTTATCCAGCTTATATTCGTATGGATTGGCCTGCGCCATGAGGGGTAAAGCCAACAACGTAAGAGCGCATACTATGCGCTCAGCAGTGGCTAGCATGGTTAAGCGTTTAATGGTCAAGTGGTACTCCTTCTATCATTCTGTGTATTGGGCTAGCATTTAGCTTTATTTTATGCCGACTTTGTGACAATAGCCTAATTTGATAGTTCATCGTACATGCGCGAGCATGCTAGTAAGAAAAAAAGCTAGCGAGCGTAATGGCATTATTTTAAACTGTATAGAGGCTGTAATGGGCAATGCGGATTCGTCGCTATACTTTGCAAATAATTCATGGCATCACGTCACTTGTTCACAGACAACGAAAGGAAATCACATGATAGATTGGCCTCACTTTACGCCTTGGACTTCATTGCTAGGTGGCGTGCTAATTGGTTTAGCCGCGGCTTTACTATTATTGCTTAATGGTCGTATTGCTGGCATCTCAGGCATTGTCGGTGGCCTGCTTAAACCCACCATGCATGATATTAGTTGGCGCATCGCCTTTTTAGTCGGCCTGATCGCCTCACCGTTGATCTGGCAATTATTTGCACCACTGCCTGCCATTCAAATAAACACCAGCACCGCGCTAATTATCATGGCGGGCTTGCTCGTTGGCTTCGGCACCCGCTTAGGCTCAGGCTGCACCAGCGGTCATGGCATCTGTGGCATATCACGACTATCTCCAAGGTCCATCGTCGCCACACTGAGCTTTATGTTGACAGGCATATTAACGGTGTACGTCATTCGTCATGTGATGGGTGGTTAATCAATGAAAAATACGCTATTCGCATTGGTGGCCGGCCTTGTTTTTGGACTAGGGCTTATTTTGGCGGGGATGGCCAACCCAGCTAAAGTATTGGCGTTTTTAGATGTGAGCGGCTTGTGGGATCCTTCTTTAATATTTGTTATGCTAGGTGGTATAGCGCTTAGCGCCTTGGCTTATAGCTATGCCCGTAGCCGTCAAACCAGCCTGCTGAATATGCCTTTACTTATCCCTACATCACGACATATTGATTTCAGACTCATCACTGGCAGCCTCACCTTTGGCGTTGGTTGGGGCATCGCTGGGATCTGTCCAGGGCCTGCATTGGTGTTGCTAGGTGCAGGCAGTGTGCAAGGCTTGCTGTTTGTAGCGGCCATGTTGGCGGGCATGTTGCTGTTTAAGCTGCTGGAAACTAAACCATAAGCGCCGACAATTAAGCACGGCGAGCTGTGTTTTACTATAAAATAGGGCTACTTTTATTTGATTTTTCGCCATGTTTGATTTTTTCAAAAAAAATAAGCCTGATGTACCTAATACCCCAGAACTTCTGCCAGCAGCAGAAACGCTGCCCTCGGCAGAATTGCTGAATCCGAATGAATTAGCCTTAATACACCAAGCGATACCGCTAGATACTACTGTAGTTGAATCAACCAGCCAGTTAAGCTGGACGGCGCGTTTAAAGCAAGGCCTAGCCAAAACACGGCAACAACTGGGCGGCCAACTCAATCAATTATTTGGCAGCGGCAAAATTGATGAAGACACTTATGAAACATTAGAAACCATCTTACTGACTTCCGATATCGGCGTATCGGCGACGCAAAAGTTACTGGATAACCTAAAAAAACGCGTCAAACGCGAACGCTTAGAAGACGCTTCTGCGCTGAAAGCAGCATTAAAAGCTGAGCTCTATGATGTAGTTAGCCCCTTAGAGATTCCCCTTGATATTCATAGCCATACCCCGTTTGTCATTATGCTTGCCGGCGTCAACGGGGCTGGCAAAACCACCACTATAGGCAAGTTGGCTAAGCTGTTTCAAAGCCAAGGCAAAAGCGTACTGATTGCCGCGGGCGATACTTTTAGAGCGGCGGCGCGCGAGCAATTACAAGTGTGGGGCGAACGCAACAATGTGCATGTGATTGCTTCTGAAGGCGGCGACCCAGCAGCCGTCATTTTTGATGCGGTGAACTCTGCCATGGCTAAAAACATCGATATTGTGATTGCGGATACCGCAGGCCGTTTGCCTACACAAATGCATTTGATGGATGAAATTAAAAAAGTGCAGCGCGTGATTAACAAAGCCTACCCGGGGGCACCGCACGAAATCATGCTGGTGATTGATGCCAATACTGGCCAAAACGCGGTCAGCCAAGTCAAAGCATTTGATGATGCCTTAGGCGTTACAGGCTTAGTACTCAGCAAGCTAGATGGATCGGCCAAAGGCGGCGTCATTGCTGCCATTGCCGAGGCACGACCTATTCCCATCCGCTTTATTGGCATAGGCGAAGCCATTGATGATTTACGCCCATTTAGCGCGCAAGAATTTGCCAACGCACTGTTTGATGAATAAGCTGAATAAGTTAGCCGTATGATTACCTTTGATCAAGTGACCAAGCGCTACCCTGCCAGTGGCGATATTTTGCAAGGCGCCAGCTTTAGCATAGACGATGGCGAGATGGTATTTGTCACGGGCCAATCGGGCGCTGGCAAAAGCACGCTGCTTAAACTCATCGCCGCCATTGAGCGGCCAACGCTAGGCACAGTGTTGATTAACAACCAAAATGTCAGCCAGTTGCGTAACCAAGCACTGCCTTTTTTACGCCGGAAATTTGGCTTAGTGTTTCAAGACCATAAATTGCTATACGATAGAAATTGCTTTCAAAATGTGGCATTACCGCTCAGCATCAATGGCATCACTGGCGACGAAGCCGCCAAACGTATTCGCGCTGCATTGGATAAAGTCGGCTTGTTAAATAAAGAAAAAGCCATGCCGATTACGCTGTCTGGCGGTGAGCAACAACGACTCGCTATCGCGCGTGCTGTGGTCAGTCGCCCGTCCATTTTGATTGCCGACGAACCCACTGGTCATCTTGATAGTACCTATGCCAACGACATTATGCAATTGTTCACCGCGTTCAATCAGGTGGGTGTCACCGTTATGATTGCCATGCATGAAACCTCAAGCACATTGGCCATCGCGCATAAACAGCTACACTTAGCCCAAGGCAAACTAACACTAAGTGAGCATGCCCATGCATAACTGGCTACCGCAACACGCACAGGCCTTGAGCTTGGTCATAGGTAGATTGCGCGCGCAAACGCTGAGCACGCTGCTGATTTGCGCGGTGATAGGCGTGACTGTGGCGATTCCCAGCTTGATGTATGTGGCGATACATAATGTGAGTCAGTTAGTGAGCGAAGTGAAAAAAGATGCGCAAATGAGCGTATTTTTAAAACCAGACATTGACCGTGCCCGTGTGCAAAGCCTAGAAAAAACGCTGACTAACCACCCGGCCATTGCCTCGGCGCGCTTTGTGGCCAAAAAAGAGGCTTTAAACCAACTGATTGCATCGTCAAACAACCCAGAACTGATTGCCACACTCGATAATAATCCGCTGCCTGATGCTTTTTTTATACAGCCCAAGTCGATTGAAAAAGCCACTATCGATGCGTTGAAGACTGAGTTAAATACACTGGATGGCGTGGCTGAAGTGATTGTCGATAGCGGCTGGATGAACCGCTTAAATAGTTTGCTAGGCCTTGGTCAGCAAGCTGCTTGGCTGCTTGGCCTGTTATTAGGCTTTGGCTTAATTGCAGTGATTAGCAATACCATACGTATGCAAATCTTAACGCATAAAGAAGAGATTGAAGTCAGCCGCCTGATAGGCGCGACCAATAGCTTTATCCGTCGGCCTTTTTTATATTTGGGCACGCTGTATGGGATGGGCGGCGGCCTATTGGCGTGCTGCATCTTGTGGCTGGTGGTCACGCTCTTCAATCAAACAGTGACTCAAATTGCCGCAGAATATCAGTCTGACTTTGCCATTGAGTTTGCCCTGGTACCCACCTTTTTTAATATCTTCAGCATCTCCGTATTGGTTGGCTGGTTGGCAGCTTACGCTGCAGTTAGCTATCAGCCCGCGCAGTCTCAATAATCACCTCTACGTGCTCCACCGCATATACAGTAGGGGCTATCGCCGCGTACAATAACAGTATTGACGAGTGATTAAGTTTTTCTATAAAGAAATTTTAAAGGAGAACACCATGGCGAATAATCAAAATTGTGGTACTGCTATACCGGCCAATCAAGTACCCATTGCTTACCAATTAGAAATTCGCAGAATTATAGAAGCAGACGCTTACATGCTGGCAAAAGAGGATGCATTTAAGCGTCCACCTGAGGAATATTGGTTGGCGGCAGAGAAAGCATTTATTGGGCAGCTTTATCGCAATTAAAGGTAACACTGCGCCCTGAAAATTAGCATGGGCTGAATAAATACAGTTGTTCTAACGCTGATACAAGCTAGAACTTACGCCCTGATGCAAGGTCGTATAATTATGTAGCGTGTAAAAAATATTGATCATCTACTGTGATGGCTATGCCTGTGTTGCATAGTTGAGCGCCTAGTGATTTAGCCAGTGCAATAACAGTGAGTGCTATCAAACAAATTTAAATGTAGGTCATTAATAATTACCTAGATTAATATCACCTAGAATGGAGTAACAAATGGAAAAGCTAATGAACGAAGTAAGTAAAGAACAACTGGTCAACGATTTTAAAGTGGTGGTGGCAGACGCCGAAGCTTTGCTTAAAGCAACAGCGAGTCAAAGCGGCGAAAAATTTGCCGAAATGCGCGCAAAAACCGAGCAATCACTGTCTGCGGCCAGAGCGAAATTAGCCGATGCACAATCTGTGGTGGTGGCAAAAACCAAAGACACAGCAAAAGCAACCGATGTGTATGTACATGATAATCCATGGAAGGCCATTGGCATTGCGGCAGGTGTTGGGCTGGTGATTGGCGTGCTGATTAGCCGCAAGTAACGCGGACGTCACGTGGCTGATGATAACAAGGGACTATTAGCATCCTTAGGGCAATTAACCAGCACCTTGCTGGAAGTTGCTTATACCAGATTAGAGATACTGTCTACTGACCTAGAAGAAGACAGGCTACATTTACTGTCTATGATGGGTCTGCTGTTAGTCGCACTATTTTTTCTGGTCGTCGGTGCGGTCATTGCCATTACGCTGTTGGTGTTTGTGTTATGGGAATCGCACCGTTTACTGGCGTTGGCATTGGTGGCCACCTTTTTTATCGCTGCTGGCGTAAGCTTAGGTGTACTGGCTTTTTATCAACACAAGCGTAAACCTAGGTTATTGGCGACAACGTTGTCTGAACTTAAAAAAGACAAAGAGCGCCTAGACTGAGCATCAACTGGACAATGCATAATTCTTACGATGTGTTGGATGAGCGAATATGCGACAAGCGCTGACCACCTTAACAAATAAAAGAGAAGCCTTGATCAACAAGGCGGCGCGTCAGCGAGACCAAGTGGCGCAAACCATTGCGCCATTGCAAGCTCCGCTCGCGCTTGTGGATAACGGCATCTCCCTCATCCAATTTGCTAAGCGCCACCCACTATTAAGTACTGGTAGCGTGGCGGTGGCCCTTAAGCTGATTAATTTATTAGGCTTAGGTAAATCGTTTGGGCGCTATTGGGCAAGGTGGCAATTGGTGAAAAAAGTCGCTGCGATTATCTGGAAATAAACGGCGTCCCTCCATTGCATGGCCTTTAAATACGATGCTCTCGATGGCCTATTGAATGCACGACTAATGCTTTGATATCGTCAAAACATACTTCAAAGCGCCTGATTCGGCACACTTCTGCCTGATAATCGTTGGGTTTACCAATGGGTTTGCTAACCTATGGCCGTCAGCTTATTCTTACAGACTTTTCAGCTTACTCTGATGCGCCAAATTGACGTCAGGCTATACAGTGTTTCTTATTGGATTGCAGATGATGATTGATGTGTAGTCTGTATCGCAACCCCTACCTCTTTATCTGAGTTGTAATGCATCAACACGATTGCACATGCGCCGTGACGATACATGCAGTCCTTTGTCCCACCTTTTTAAACATAATGAGGATCATGCTATGAAAAAATATTTAGCCTTTACAGCAATCGCACTGACTTGTGTTAGCACACTGGTATTGGCCGAGCACCATGAAAAAAATACACCTTCACCCAAAAGTGAGCATGAATTGTCAGTAGGCAATCCCAAGGCTGCGGAGAGCGGCAATGTGGCGGATGACAAAAGTGTGAAGGAAGAAAAAATGCACAAAGACAGTCGCGATAAAGCGAAACATGACAAGCATGATGGCAACGCTAAAGGGCATGACAAGAAATCGTACTAATTTTAGTAAAACATAAAGCCCCTTAATGGGGCTTTATGTTTTACTAAACGCTACGAACAGCGTTCCCAGATTAACTTCACTAGGTTAACCTCAGGTGATCAGTATCTACTGATAAATAATAGCCTGTCTTAGCGTACGCAATTAAGGCGCAAGTTTGGTAATAGTCAGCTTAATCGCCTCAAGTTGCGCCGTTTCTTGTTCAAAATTGGCCGATACCGTATAGCCAGCACCAAGATCCTTGGCCGCATCTGCTTCAATTTCCTGCTTCACATCAGCAAAAGGGACTTGCAGCGAGCCCGTTTGATAGTAGCTGGCGACAATCAGTGAAGCTGGCGCAGATTGGGCATCGTTAAATACCGGTTGTATGGATAACCAAATCCCAGTTTTAGCGTCGTAAGCCATGAGCTTAGTGCCGGTATCCACCTTCTTAAGCTTCATTTTCCAGTTGGGTTGTGCATACTTGGGCGCGTTATCTTCCCACTCTGCCAATTTCATTGCAAAGATGCCATCGGTATCTGCTTTTGACAGCACGCCAGCGGCCATTGCAAGGCTGGTGTATACAAAAAGTGCGCATAGCATCAGGGCTTTTTTCATCATACGGTGCATGGTCATGCTACTTTCTTTCAGGTTGAGTGTTTAAACTGGTATCCACCAGAGCTTGCTATGAAGGCGTAATGGTGAACATAGACTTTTGCTTAACATAGCAGAGATTGGTGCTGACCGCCATGCTTGTTTTCAGCCAAATCCGACCGACATGCATCAGCAAAAGTCACCCATACAGCATGGCAATGCGGGTACATTTAATCCCAGTTTAAAGCACCGCCGGTTTGATATTCAGTCACCCGCGTTTCGAAAAAGTTCTTTTCTTTTTTTAAGTCCATCATTTCACTCATCCACGGAAATGGATTGGTGGCACCTGTATACAGCACATCCAAACCAATTTGTGTGCAACGGCGGTTGGCAATAAAGCGCAAATATTCTTTAAACATGGTGGCATTCAAGCCCAGCACACCGCGCGGCATAGTCGCTTCAGCGTATTGGTATTCCAACTCCACACCTTGCTGAATTAAACGTTTGATCTCGTCTCTAAAATCAGTGGTCCATAAATGCGGATTCTCCAGCTTAATGGTATTAATCACGTCAATGCCAAAGTTGCAGTGCATGGATTCGTCACGCAGAATATATTGATACTGCTCTGCCGCACCTTGCATCTTGTTCTGACGGCCAAGGGCCAAAATTTGTACAAAACCGACATAAAAGAATAAGCCTTCCATAATGCAGGCAAATACAATCAGTGAGCGCAATAATTGCTGGTCTGCCTCAGGGGTGCCAGTTTTAAAGTTTGGATCAGTTAAGGTATTGATAAACGGGATTAAAAAATCATCCTTGGCTTTAATGCTGGCGACTTCTTGGTAGGCATTAAATACTTCACTTTCATCTAAGCCTAAGCTTTCGACAATATATTGATAGGCATGGGTATGAATTGCCTCTTCAAAGCCTTGGCGTAGTAAATATTGGCGACATTCTGGTGCGGTAATATGGCGGTAAGTACCCAGCACGATATTATTGGCAGCAAATGAATCTGCCGTGGTAAAAAAGCCTAAGTTACGCTTCACAATCAAGCGCTCATCATCCGTCAGCGCAGTGCTGTCTTTCCACTGCGCAATATCGCGGCTCATAGAAACCTCTTGTGGCATCCAGTGGTTGGCACAGCCTGCTAAATACTTATCCCACGCCCAATGGTATTTAAATGGCACCAATTGATTGACGTCGGTTTGGCCATTAATCATGCGCTTATCCGAGGCATTGACGCGGCCTGAAATAGATGGTTGATTGGCGGCTGTCGATACTAGCTTGACTTCAGCGATAGGTGTCGGTACGGCTGCTAGCTTTGGTGCAGCTGGTTCTACATAAACTTCATCTTCAAATGAAAGCATATTTTTTTCCTTAATTTTAATTTTCAGCAAGCTGGCGAGCGCCATTCAGTGCTAGGCACAACAAACGCAAAAGACAAGACAGCATAATCAGTACGGCGCAGTCTTTGCGCATTGTGGTAATAAAGCAATGGATAGCTCGCAGACGCTTGCTTACTGGCAAGACTCGCACTCTGGGTTATCAATGCTACACATTTTCGGCGCCTCTTCAGGGACATGGCTACCAGCCGAAACTGCATTCAATTCCCCACCTAAGCCTGTCGATTTTTCTGCTGCAGTCGCACCCAGTGAGCGCAAGTAGTAAGTGGTTTTTAAGCCGCGCTGCCAAGCCAATAAATAGGTATCGTTGAGTTTTTTACCTGATGGGACGGCAAAGTACAGGTTGAGCGATTGCGCTTGGTCTATCCATTTTTGGCGGCGCGCCGCGGCCTCAATTAACCAAGTGGGGTCTACATCAAACGCGGTGGCGTACAACTGTTTTAAATCAGTGGGTACACGCTCGATTTTTTGCAGTGAGCCATCAAAATATTTCAAATCACTGACCATCACGCTATCCCACAACCCTCGCGCTTTCAGGTCAGTTACCAACTGCTCGTTCACTATCGTGAATTCGCCAGACAGGTTAGATTTAACGTATAAGTTTTGATATTCAGGTTCAATGCTGGCCGAGACGCCGACGATATTGGAAATAGTCGCCGTCGGTGCAATCGCCACACAATTGGAGTTACGCATGCCCACTGTTTGAATACGGTGGCGCAAAGCCTCCCAATCTAGCGTTGTGCTTCTATCCACTTCCACATGGCCGCCACGCTCAGCTTGCAATAAATTCAAGGTATCTAAAGGCAATATGCCTTGATCCCACAAACTGCCTTTAAAGCTAGAGTATGGGCCGCGTTCTTCGGCTAATACTGTAGAAGCATAGTAAGCGTTGTAGCACACGGCCTCCATGGCGCGGTCAGCAAACTCTACCGCCTCCATACTGGCGTATGGGATGCGCATGGCGTGCAGGCAATTTTGAAAACCCATGATACCCATGCCGACTGGTCTGTGGCGTGTATTGGCGTTGCGTGCTTTGCCCACTGGGTAGAAATTGATATCCACCACATTGTCTAGCATGCGCATACCCACCTTAATTGTCGCCTGTAATTTGGCGTTATCTAGCACCAACTTGCCGCCTACTTCGGCTAAATGCTGCAATAAGTTGACAGAACCTAAGTTGCACACCGCAATTTCAGTGTCTGAAGTATTCAGTGTAATTTCTGTACATAAGTTAGAGCTATGCACCACGCCCACATGTTGCTGCGGTGAACGGATATTGCATGGATCTTTAAACGTGATCCATGGATGGCCGGTTTCAAACAACATGGAAAGCATCTTGCGCCACATTTGCACTGCGGGTACGCGTTTAAATAGCTTAATGTCGCCTTGGTCAGCGCGGCGCTCATATTCCACATACGCCGCTTCAAACGCTTTGCCGTATTTGTCATGCAAATCTGGCACATCCGATGGTGAGAACAATGTCCACTCGCCCTGCTCTGTCACCCGGCGCATAAACAAATCTGGAATCCAATGCGCAGTATTCATGTCATGCGTGCGACGGCGGTCATCACCGGTGTTCTTACGTAAATCTAAAAACTCTTCAATGTCTAAATGCCAAGTTTCTAAATAGCCGCATACCGCACCTTTGCGTTTGCCGCCTTGGTTGACTGCCACCGCTGTATCATTGACCACTTTTAAGAAAGGAATTACACCCTGACTTTTACCATTAGTGCCCTTGATACGCGCGCCGAGTGAGCGCACCGGCGTCCAGTCGTTACCCAAGCCGCCTGCGTATTTCTGCAATAGCGCATTTTCTTTGATGCCTTGATAGATACCATCCAGGTCATCGCTCACTGTGGTCAAGTAGCAAGAAGACA
>DASWSZ010000006.1:0-6835 GCA_036402395.1 Methylophilus sp. | reverse complement strand
TAACTCTTTGGCATTGATATTAAATTTCTGCGCAATGTAATCAATACGCTCGCCACGCTTGGCCGAGTAAGGCTGCCAACTGGTCAGTGGTTTATCGTAGCTGGCTAAATTTTCTTTAAATTTTTCTGCTGCCCAAGTGGGCAATAATAATTGATGCACTTCATTATTGGATACGATAACAGGCCGGTTATAGCTGGGGTTTAACGCGGTGAATTCCTCATCAGAAATTTCAGCTAACTTTGCAGCGAGCGCAGCATCAATTTGTGCCGGTGCAATCACATTGGTGAAGTAAGGACGGTTAGGAATCTCCACTAATTTTAGGCCATACTCATTCGGTTTAAAAATAATGTTTTTAATGGCTTGCAGCTTAGGCACGTAATTTTTAGTTTCTGCCGGCAAGTTAAGGCTTTGATAATCGGTGGCCAAGCCTTGTTTACGGTTACGTTCTATGGCGCGCGAAACGGTGCCTTCGCCTGCGTTATAAGCGGCTAAGGCTAAATCCCAAGAGCCAAACATGCCGTGTAGTTTTTGTAGATAAGTCAGCGCCGCATTGGTGGCTGCTGTCACGTCACGGCGTTTGTCTATCCAATAGTTTTGCTTAAGCCCATAGTCTTTACCCGTGGCTGGCACAAATTGCCAAATACCAGAAGCGTGACTGCGCGAATAGGCTTGCGGGTTATAAGCGCTTTCTATCATTGGTAGCAGCGCAATTTCTGTGGGCATGCCGCGTTTTTCAACTTCTTCGACAATATGAAACAAATATTTTTGGCTACGCGCCAGCATACGCTCTACATAGTCAGGCCGTTTAGCGTACCAAGCTTCGTATTTGGCGGTATATTCAGAATCAATATTCGGCATAGAGTAGCCATCTCTGATGCGCGCCCACAAGTCTTCTTCACTGCTAACACCGGCATAGTCTGAAGCATCTGGGTTGGCATTGATAAAAGATTCAATCGGATCGGCAGTGAGGCTGCTATCAATCTCTTCTGTAATGGGCTCTAGCTCTATGCCCATGGCATTGGTTTGAATGGCTTGCGCTTGGTTAACATGGCATGCGCCCACCAAACAAAACATACCTACATGCTTAAGTAGGGTGGTTGCATCAAAGCGAGCAATGAGCGAATGTTTTACTAGTTGTTTGTTAAAAGCCATGAGTACTCAATATCTTAAGAACAAGAATGTGAAAGAATGTTAACGTTGATTAATGCATGAGTCAAGTAATGTTAAGTTTAAATACCTAATTTATCTTATTGATTAATAATGGTTTCTCATTTGCCTAATTGTGCTAAATACCTCAATTTCTTGAATAGATTGCGCGTGCGCGTTGGCAATAATGGCTGCACTGTCACATCTTAAAAATGGATTGGTAGCCAGCTCCAAACCTATGCTGCTAGGCAATGTGGGCAAGCCTTGCGCACGCAAGGCAGTGCTGTGGGCTTTTCTAGCGATCAGTTCGGTATTGTCAGGCTCCAATGTCAGTGCAAATGCAATGTTTTTTAACGTGTACTCATGCGTACAAAACACCTGTGTGGCGGCAGGTAGTTGTTTTAAGCGGTTAAGTGACGACAGCATTTGCATAGGCGTACCTTCAAATAAACGGCCACAACCTGCGCCAAATAGCGTGTCGCCGCAGAATAAATAATCTTGATTGACATAAGCAATATGGTCTAGGGTATGGCCCGGCAGCCACATAATGTCAAAGCGTTGCGCAATCGCTGCTAATGTAATCTGATCGCCGTCTTTTAGTGGTACAGTGGGGAAAGGATAGCTGCCATACTGTGGTGCATATACTGGCACGCTATGCTGGGTTAACAGGTCGTTCACACCGCCGATATGGTCTTGGTGGTGATGGGTAATCAAAATAGCCCTGAGTGTAAGCCCGTATTGTGCCAATGCCGCCAACACTGCCGCAGCATCACCCGGGTCTACCACCACGGCATCGGTGCCAAATTGCAAAAGCCATATATAATTGTCATCAAAGGCGGGGATAGGCCAGATGCAACATTGCCCTGGTATGCTGGTTTCGGAAGGAGTGCTGCCTTGATGGGTCATGGTGATAAGTGAGCGTAATGAATCATAAGATGGTTGTTTTTTTGAGGGTGTTTGTCAATCTATAAATGCAAATCAATACCCAAGACAATTGGTTGAAAAGTCCTTTAGGCGCTTATTTGCTGGCCAACGAAAATGCTATATACGATGAGCATGTCGCGAATATTTTTGGCTTTAATGCACTGCAAATTGGCATGCTGGAGATGGATTTATTGCGGCAATCACGCATTCCGCACTTGCTAAGGGTGGACAGCACAGCAGGCGATGTGCGTTGTGACAGTGAATATTTGCCGTTTGCACCTAGCTCGATAGATTTAATCTGTCTGCCGCATGTGCTGGAGTTCAGCGATAATCCACATCAAACCTTACGTGAAGTAGAGCGTGTGCTGATGCCAGAAGGCCATGTATTACTGACTGGTTTTAATCCTATCAGTACGTGGGGTGTGCGCAGAGCGCTCTCTCAAAACAAAAATTATCCTTGGTGCGGTAGAAACTTATCCATGCGCCGCATTAAAGATTGGCTAGCGCTGTTGGGCATGGAAGTGGTGCAAGGCGGTAACCAAGTATTTGTGATTCC
This sequence comes from Methylophilus sp., assembly GCA_036402395.1. Taxonomy (GTDB): domain Bacteria; phylum Pseudomonadota; class Gammaproteobacteria; order Burkholderiales; family Methylophilaceae; genus Methylophilus. The sequence goes on along the minus strand of DASWSZ010000006.1, from coordinate 4,209 downwards.
AATTAATGAGCAGCGTTGGCTCACGCGGCAAGGCTGCTTTGAAAAATTTGGTAAAAAGTACTGTTCAGTGCTGGGTGGGGTGTATTATATTTTGGCTAAAAAACGTGTAGTGAATATGACCTTGCTAAAGCCGAACTGGAAAAAGTCCATCGTCAATGCTGGTTTGGTGGTGACGCCGCAGAAGAAAAGACCGATGAACAATCATATGGTATGGTCAACTGATTTGCCACTTAAACAGTTGAAATCAAAAGAAAATAATAACAATGAATAGTCATGTAGTAGAGATTTACGCCGATGGCGCATGCAAAGGTAATCCTGGGCCTGGTGGTTGGGGTGCACTGTTGTTGTATGGCGACCATGAAAAAACCATGCATGGGGGCGAATCGCAGACCACCAATAACCGTATGGAGTTGACCGCGGTGATACGCGCGTTAGAAACGTTAAAGAAAACCTGCCCGGTCAAAGTGTATACCGATTCTTCTTATGTACAAAAAGGCATCACGGAGTGGATTATTGGCTGGAAGGCCAGACAATGGCGCACCGCAGACAAAAAGCCGGTGAAAAATGAGGATTTATGGAAAATGCTGGATGGCTTGGCGCAACAACACAGCATAGAGTGGATATGGGTGAAAGGGCATGCGGGTAATGTCGGCAATGAGCGTGCAGATGCACTGGCCAACCTTGGGGTGGCGGAAGTAATGACTAACGCATTGAGTTAAGGATTGCGCATGCGCCAAATATTTTTAGATACAGAAACCACAGGCTTGTACCCTGACCAAGGCCATCGCATTATCGAAATTGCGGCGGTGGAGATGGTCAACCGCAGACTTACCCACAATCATTTGCACGTCTATGTGAATCCTGAGCGTGAAATTGACGCGGCCGCGCAAGAAGTACACGGGATTACTTTAGAGTTTTTGCAGGATAAGCCGCTATTCGAAGCGATTGCAGAAGAACTGATTCACTTTGTTAAAGATGCTGAACTGATTATTCACAACGCGCCTTTTGATGTAGGCTTTTTAAATGCTGAATTAGGCCGCATTGGGCTAACGCCTATTGCTAGTTATTGCGATAAAATCACCGACACCTTAAGAATGGCCAAAGATGCGCGGCCAGGCCAAAGAAATAATCTAGATGCCTTGTGTCGACACTTTGGCATTGATAACTCTAAGCGTACCTTACATGGCGCGTTATTGGATGCGGAGTTGTTAGCTGAAGTGTATATGGCCATGACGCGTGGCCAAGATAGTTTGCTGATGGATTTGCAGCAACCGCATGAAACTGTGGTGGTGCAAGCACCTCTAAGTGTGCCTGCTAAAGTACAAGTATTGGCAGCCAATGTGGAAGAGTTGGCTGCACATCAAGCGTATGTCGAAGCTTTACAAAAATCGGGTGCTAAGCCTTGGTAATAATCCTAGGCAGACTAGCGCATGATTGAATTTTTATATTAATGAGATATTGGATAGCACATGAATAATTGCATTATAGTCACCGGTGGTGCGGGGTTTATTGGCAGTAACTTTGTCAATCTATGGATTAAGCTGGGTTTAGGCCAAGTGGTCAATTTGGATAAACTCACCTATGCCGGTAACTTGGAAAATCTAGCGGATATCCAAGACAACCACGGTCATATTTTTGTGCATGCTGATATTGGTGACCGTGCTGTATTAAGTCACTTATTAAGTAAGTACCAGCCACGCGCCGTAGTGAATTTTGCGGCGGAAAGTCATGTTGATCGCTCCATCCACTCACCGGGGGAGTTTATTCAAACCAATGTAGTGGGCACGTTTAACTTGCTAGAAGAAGTGCGCGCGTATTGGAGCGCTTTACCAGCTGCAGATAAACCGGACTTTAGATTTTTGCACGTGTCGACGGATGAAGTATATGGCTCATTAAGTGCAGAAGACCCAGCGTTTAAAGAGACTGATACCTATGAGCCGAATAGCCCATACTCAGCCTCTAAAGCGGCGTCCGACCATTTGGTACGTGCTTATCACCACACTTATGGCTTGCCTACACTGACCACCAATTGCTCTAATAATTATGGTCCGTATCATTTCCCAGAAAAACTTATTCCATTGGTGATACACAATGCGCTTAATCGTAAGCCTTTGCCGATTTACGGCAACGGCAGTAATGTGCGTGATTGGCTATATGTGGAAGACCATTGCAGCGCCATCAGGCGAGTGCTGGAAGCAGGTAAGGTCGGCGAAACCTATAATATTGGCGGTTGGAACGAAAAAACTAATTTAGAAGTGGTGCATACCCTGTGTGATATTTTAGATCAGGAAAAACCAAAAGACAGCGGTAGCTATAGAGATCAAATTACTTTTGTCTCGGACCGACCAGGGCATGACCAACGTTACGCTATTGATGCCAGCAAAATTGAACGTGAACTTGGCTGGAAGCCGGCTGAAACGTTTGAAACCGGCATTCATAAAACCGTGGTCTGGTATTTAGAACATCAAGAATGGGTCAACCATATCACCAGTGGTGAATATAAAAATTGGGTCAACCAAAACTACCAAGAACGCGGTGAGGAGTTAGCATAATGGCGATGAAGGGGATAGTATTAGCAGGCGGCTCAGGCACGCGTTTATACCCAGTGACACAAGTAGTGTCTAAACAATTATTACCGGTGTACGATAAACCGATGATTTATTACCCGTTGTCTGCACTGATGTTGGCTGGTATACGTGAGGTATTGGTTATCTCTACGCCGCAAGATACGCCGCGCTTTGCTGAGTTATTGGGTGATGGCAGCCAATGGGGCATGCGCATAGAATATAAGGTACAGCCTTCGCCAGACGGGTTAGCGCAAGCCTTTATTTTGGGCGAGGAATTTATTGGTTCAGACCCTTGTGCATTAGTATTGGGTGACAATATTTTTTATGGCCACGAACTGGCACAAATGGCGCAACAAGCAGCAGCACGCACTAGCGGTGCCACTGTGTTTGCCTATCCTGTGCATGATCCTGAGCGTTATGGTGTGGTGGAATTTGATACGCAAGGTCGCGCCATCAGTTTAGAAGAAAAGCCGCAACAGCCTAAATCGCGTTACGCAGTGACTGGCTTATATTTCTACGATAACCGCGTAGTCAATATTGCCAAAAATTTAAAACCGTCACCACGTGGCGAGCTAGAGATTACCGATGTCAATCGTGAATATCTAAAATTAAACGCGTTGCAAGTAGAAGTGATGGGGCGCGGTATGGCTTGGCTAGATACTGGCACCCATGAATCATTATTAGAAGCCGGTGCTTTTATTCAAACCATCGAAAAAAGACAAGGCTTGAAAATTGCCTGCCCAGAAGAAATTGCTTATCGCATGGGCTTTATTGATGCACCAGCCTTGGAAAAATTAGCGGCCAAATATGCCAAAAATGGCTATGGCCAATACCTCAAACAAGTGCTGACTGAGAAAGTGTATTAATGCAGATGATTCAAACCAGCATTCCAGATGTATTAATCTTTGAGCCAAAAATATTTGGTGATGACAGAGGCTTTTTTCTGGAAAGCTTTAACCAACAAAAATTTGCTGAGGCCACTGGCTTGGATGTTCAATTTGTACAAGACAATCACTCGCGATCTGCCAAAAACGTATTGCGCGGTCTGCATTATCAGATTGAACAAGCGCAAGGTAAGTTGGTGCGCGTAACAGCAGGCGAAGTATTTGATGTGGCGGTAGACATTAGGCGTTCATCACCTACGTTTGGACAGTGGGTAGGTACTATTTTATCCGCCAAAAACATGCATCAAATGTGGGTGCCACCCGGCTTTGCACATGGCTTTTTGGTATTGTCTGATACCGCAGATTTTTTATACAAAACCACAGACTTTTATGCACCAGCCCATGAGTGCTGCATTAAGTGGGATGACCCCAGCATAGGCATACAGTGGCCACTGACCGATGCACCCATATTGTCTGCCAAAGACATGGCCGGTTTAAGCTTGCAAGCCGCACGCACATTTCCATAATTTACAAAGTGAATCATGTCTAAAATTTTACTGACAGGGGTGAATGGTCAAGTTGGCCATGCGCTATTGGCTTTATTCAGCAGCCAAAATCTAAAAAGCCAATATGAAGTCATTGCACCTACGCGTGAACAATTGGATTTAACGCGGCCGGATGACATTCGCCGCATGGTGCAAAGCGTAAAGCCGAGTATGATTATCAATCCAGCCGCCTATACCGCAGTGGATAAAGCA
>DASWSZ010000005.1:0-2190 GCA_036402395.1 Methylophilus sp. | reverse complement strand
GTCCACTTCACTTGGGATCATTTCACCCGGACGCCATTCGCCACCGATTAAACTCTGGGTAATCAACACCTTAATCTGGTCGTACAAAGGGCGGTAACTTGGTGAATTAAACTGTTTATCCATTTCTTTTACCTTATGCATGCAAGCATGGCTTTACAAAACAAAGCATCATCATTGATATTTCCTGCACATTTTCATGCAATACACCTAGCGTTTAACGGTTTGATATTTATAACATGGCGATATTTTGTTGTCTAGTGTTTTATATCTTATATAAGACATAAGATATAGGTTGACACCCTTTTATGAGTGTCTATATAATCAATTAACTTCATTATTTTATTGGCCGATCTATGGAATATTGCTTACGCCCAAGACGCTCTATGCTGTATGTGCCCGGCTGCAATACGCACTATTTGGAGCGCGCCCGTACGCTGGCGGCAGATTCTGTGATTTTGGATTTGGGCGACCCCATTTTAGTGGACGCCAAAATTCAGTCGCGTGACAATGTAGTGGCTGCGGTCAAAGCAGGAGGTTACGGTGGCCGCGAAGTGGTGGTGCGGGTCAATAATTTAGACTCCATTTGGGGTCATGACGACATTAAAGCGGTGGCCAATATTGGTGCTGATGCCATTTTGTTCCCTAATATAGAGTCGCGCGAAGATGTATTGCAAGCGCAAAAGCTGCTGGATGACGCCGGTGGCAGCCATATGCCGATGATGGTGATGATAGAAAGCCCGATAGCTGTATTGAACGCCAAAGAAATCGCCTCGGCCTCAGACCGTATTATCTGTATGGTGATGGCCACCTCTGACCTCATTTCGCAATTACACGCCCATGTGACGCATGAACGCTCAGCGATTTTAACGTCTTTATCTTTAGTGATTTTGGCGGCGCGCGCTTATGGCCGCTGCGTGATTGATGGCATTAGCAGTGATTTTAAAAACATGCATTCGTTTGAATACGCCTGCCGCTTAGGGCGCGACATGGGCATGGATGGCAAATCGCTGGTGCATCCGGCTCAGATTGCGTATTGCAATGATGCTTATACGCCAAAAGCTGCAGAAGTAGCCAATGCCAGAGCCATTATTAAAGCGCTGAAAGAAGCCAATGAATCTGGCCGTGGCACCGTGGTGGTCAACGATAAACTAGTAGAACACCACCACATTAAAGCCGCGCAACGCCTGATTCACTTGCACGAGGCAATAATTGAGTTAGCAGAAGATTACATCTAAGCATGTACGTTAAATGCAGATAGGAACACACCATGGCAACCCTAGGCAAAATTAACAGAGGGCGATTTTTTGAAGACTTTAGCTTAAATGAAGTCATTCAACACGCCACACCGCGCACCATCACCGCAGGTGATTGCGCACTCTATATTGCGCTGACCGGTGAGCGTAACCCACTGCATTGTAGTGAGCCGTTTGCGCAATCGTTAGGCTACCCCACAACGCCGGTAGATGATCTACTGACATTTCATATTGCCTTTGGTAAAACCGTACCGGATATTTCAGTCAATGCCGTGGCTAACTTAGGCTATGCCGATGTGCGTTTTTTACAACCGGTATTTGTTGGCGATACTTTAAGTACATCCAGCCAAGTCATCGGCCAAAAACAAAACTCCAATGGCAAAAGCGGTGTGGTATGGGTACGCTCAACCTGTGTTAATCAAAACAATACCGCAGTGCTTAGCTGGGTGCGTTGGGTGATGGTGCATAAAAAAAACGAGCATGCACCGGCGCCAGAAACGATTATCCCTACCCTGCCCGACCACGTGCCTGCCGACCAACTGCAATTACCGGCTGATTTTGCGGCACACAATGAAATCAGCGCAGCCACTGGTGGCCAGTATTTTTGGGAGGACTATCAAGTAGGTGAGCGTATTAACCATCCATCTGGCATCACCATTAACGATAGCGACCACACACTGGCCACGCATTTATACCAAAACAATGCGCGCTTACATTTTGATGCGCACCTGATGCGCGATTCCGCCAATGGCAAACGCTTGGTGTATGGCGGCATTGTCATCTCTGCCTGCCGCGCTATTGGTTATGAAGGGCTAGAAAACGTCTTAAGCATATTGGCCATTAATGGCGGCACGCACGCCAACCCCTGTTTTGCTGGCGACACCATTTACACCCTGACCGAAGTGCTAGACACTTGGGCGCTGCCTAACCGTGACGA
>DASWSZ010000004.1:0-3011 GCA_036402395.1 Methylophilus sp. | reverse complement strand
TTAATTCATAACATCATTAATCCATAAAGAGTGAACTGACTGACTCTTCCTGACTAATACGTTTAATCGTTTCGGCCAAAATAGGGCCAGCACTTAATTGGCGTATCTTGGCACAAGCCGATGATACGGCGTTGAGCGCGATGGTATTGGTTACGACCAACTCATCTAAATCGGATTTCATAATGCGTTCTACCGCATTGCCAGACAAAATTGGGTGCGTTGCATAGGCCAACACACGTTTTGCGCCTTGTTGTTTCAGCGCAGTAGCGGCTTCACACAAGGTATTGGCGGTATCGACAATGTCATCCATGATGACGCAAGTACGGCCAGATACTTCACCAATAATGTTCATCACTTTGGCCACATTGGCTTTAGGACGGCGTTTATCGATAATGGCTAAGTCAGAATTCAGTTGCTTGGCACTTGCACGTGCACGCACTACGCCGCCCACATCAGGCGATACCACAACCAAATCTTCGTAATTTTGTTTTAATAAGTCTTCAATCAAAATCGGTGTTGAATAAATGTTATCGACCGGAATATCAAAAAAGCCCTGAATCTGATCAGAGTGCAAATCCATGGTCAGCAAGCGATTCACGCCTACGCTTGTGAGCATATTAGCCACGACTTTAGCAGTAATGGCTACGCGCGCACTGCGCGGTCTGCGGTCTTGACGAGAGTAACCTAGATAAGGGATGGCTGCTGTGATACGGCCAGCCGATGAACGACGAAGCGCATCGACCATGACCATGACTTCCATCAGGTTATCATTGGTGGGGTAACTGGTAGATTGCAGCACGAATACATCGCGGCCACGCACATTTTCCAGTAACTCCAGCATGACTTCGCCGTCAGAAAAGCGGCCAACATCGGCACGACCGAGTTCAATGCCCAGATGATCAGCCACTTCTTGCGCTAATATCGGGTTGGCGTTGCCTGTGAATACCATCATTCTGCCGTTGCTCAACGTGATAACCTTTGCCTGAAAACATTAACGATCATGTACAAAAAATTTAAGCGTGTAAATTGATTAAATCTACACGCTTACTTGTTCAGTCTATGCAGACCATTGCTGCATGCTGATGATATTGGCTGGGGAGGAAGGATTCGAACCTTCGCATGCCGGAATCAAAATCCGGTGCCTTAACCAGCTTGGCGACTCCCCAATAAACTTTAATGCGCTAACTCAAAATGTGGATGCTTGACTAACCCTTTTGCCACAAAGCCAGAAGTGTTTTCTGGTCGATTGGCTAATAGTGCATCTGCCTGTTGTTTTGAATTCACCGCGACAAACACAGAGGCACCCGATCCGCTCATTCTAGCGTGGCCGTATTGATTTAGCCATGCCAGCGTAGTTGCCACTGCTGAAAATTCTTCACAAACTACCTTTTCAAGGTCATTCCTAAACTGCTTGGAATATGCCTCACTTGAAAAGTCCGCTATTTTCAATGGTTTCGTGTCTCTTGTCAATCCAGTATGACTAAAAATTTGTGCTGTAGGCACATTAATTTGCGGCGTTAACACCAAGTAATAAGCGCTATAAACGTCTGGTGACAATGTCACAACGCTTAATTGCTCTCCTATGCCTTCCGCCCAAGCGGTTTGGCCGAAAATAAACACCGGCACATCAGCGCCTAATCTCAGGCCTATGTCCATCAATGCTTGACGACTTAAATTGAGTTGCCAGAGCTGATTGAGCGCCAGCAGCATGGTCGCCGCATCTGAACTGCCGCCCCCCAAACCACCACCCATAGGGATATGTTTTTCAACGGAAATGTCTACACCTAATGTGCAGCCAGTGGCTAGCTGTAAGGCTTTGGCGGCACGCACGCACAAATCTTGCTCTGGCGCCACATTCATCAATGTGCTGCTACGCGTAATGGCGCCGTGATCCGTCACGGATAACGTCATGCGGTCATAAAAGTCCAACAGCAAGAAGATGCTTTGTAGTGTGTGGTAGCCATCGGGTCGGCGACCGGTAATGTGCAAAAACAGATTAATTTTGGCCGGTGCTAAAAAAGTATGGGGTAAGTGCATGCGCTATTTTAACGTATGTCAGCGCAACACAGAACTGCTGGTACTCAAGAAGGAACTGATGTCACTAATGAATGCCGGCTAAATGATTACTCTACTACCATGCGGCCATTGAGCGCTTGTATCGGGCGATTATTCGGCAATTGCATGGCCGTTTCAAACATTTTAAGTTGGTCTTTACTGGCTTCCACAGGGGTCTTCATCAATATCCAACGCACGCCTTCAGTGCACGGTGGTGTCTCAAGAGAGCCGCTGTAACGATAGTATTGCTGCTTAGTGGGCATTAAGTTGTTGGGTGTAATGCGCGTTTTTAATAGGACAGGTTTGCCAATTTCATCTGGCAATTGCGCCCACAATTGATTAAGTGCTGGGTTGGCTTCACCTTCTTTAAATAGCACAGCAATAATGGCCAAGTTACCTTCGTTGTCGCTGTGAACAAAATGCGCCTCTAAGGGATAGACTTTACCGTCAATTCTATTTTCGCTGGGGCTATGAAAATGTACTTGACTCAATTGAAATGGCGTCTTGTCCAACACCATCATATTGCCGGTTTTAAAATTCACTTGCAGCGTCTGCCCAGTATTAATCAGTTCTTTTGCCGGGAATTTTTGTAAAGTACGTATCGGCTTAAGTGCAGCATGGATGGTGTTAGTAATATTAATAGGCGATTGATTCAGCCCTGTTGCACAGGTGGCATAGTCAGGTGATAAGTCTGCCCAGTAGGCGGGCCCAGTTTTACCGCTATACGACCAGTTTGCAGAAGACTTTCCTTTAACAGCGCTAGGTTTTTTAGGCGCTGGTTTGCTGTTGACAGGCTCGGCTGGCGCAGCGGGTGCTTGTTTTGCTTTTTCTGATACCTGTTCAGGCTCTTTTTGTGGCTGGTTGGCTGGTGCAGGTGCTGAACTTAACGGTTCTGTAGGTTTTTGAGCTAGTTGTGCTGTGTTGCTAGTGCTCGGGGTTGAGCGACTAGCGCTGGC
>DASWSZ010000003.1:0-10662 GCA_036402395.1 Methylophilus sp. | reverse complement strand
GACCGTACCTATGCTGGCATCGTTGCCTTGCTTACCGCCTATGGTCACTTGATACCATTCTGAGCCGTCTTTATCCACACCCAAAATACCAATATGACCCACATGATGGTGACCGCACGCATTCATACAACCGGAAATGTTCAGTTCTAGATCGCCGATATCATGTAAGTAGTCTAAATTATCAAATTGCATTTGAATGGCTTCGGCAATAGGAATGCTCTTGGCATTCGCCAATGAGCAAAAATCACCGCCCGGGCAGCAAATAATGTCTGTCAGCAACCCTATGTTTGGCGTGGCTAAACCAGCCGCGCGTGCTTTTTCCCATACTGCAAATAAATCGGCTATTTTAACATCGGCCAAAATCAAGTTTTGCTCATGTGACACACGTAACTCACCAAAGCTATACGCATCGGCCAAGTCAGCCACTGTGTGCATTTGGCTACTCGTTGCATCACCCGGCGCTTTACCATGCGGTTTTAGCGATAAGGTGACGGCACGATAGCCGGCTTGTTTATGTACATGGGTGCAACGTTTAACCCATGCGGCAAAAGCAGGGTTGCTGGCAATCGCAGCATCAAAACCAGCATCATGTGCCGGCAGTTGTGCATAAGGCATAGGCTCAAAATGTTGAGCCACACGCTGTAATTCGGCCTCGGTAATGGTGTTCGGGCCGTCTTTTAAGTGCAGCCATTCGGCTTCCACTTGTTGTCTAAATTCATCGATGCCTAAGGCTTTGACCAAGATTTTAATCCGTGCTTTATAAGCGTTGTCGCGGCGGCCATGCATGTTGTATACACGGATAATCGCTTCGCAATAGGTAAGTGCGTGTTGCCACTCTAAATGCTCGCGGATGACAGAGCCCAAAATAGGGGTACGGCCTAATCCACCGCCCACCCATACTTTGATGGCGACCTGTTGCTGCTGGTCTAAGTAAAACTCCATACCGATATCGTGTGCTTGCACAATGGCGCGGTCTTGCTGAGTACCAGACACAGCAATTTTGAATTTACGTGGTAGTAGCGCGAACTCTGGATGGAAGGTACTCCATTGGCGCATGACTTCTGCCATGGCGCGTGGGTCTATCACTTCATCTGGCGCAATGCCAGCAAATTGATCGGTGGTAATGTTGCGGATGCAATTGCCCGATGTTTGAATCGCATGCATCTCAACTGTGGCAAGCTCGGCCAAAATTTCTGGTACATCTTCTAACTTGGGCCAGTTCAGTTGTAAGTTTTGGCGCGTACTAAAATGGCCGTAGTCTTTATCATATTTCTTAGTCAGGTCAGCCAATTTACGTAATTGTTTAGACGACAACATGCCATACGGCACTGCAATACGCAGCATAGGCGCATGCCGTTGAATATAAAGACCATTTTGTAAACGTAAAGGACGAAATTCTTCATCGGTGAGTTCACCGGCTAAATAGCGGCGTGTTTGGTCGCGGTATTGCGCAACACGTTCGTTGACAAGTTGTTGATCTATGGCGTCGTATTTGTACATAACAGGTTTAATTCACTTTAAGAGGCAATATTTTAATGTAAAACGAGCTTTAAGCCTACAAAAATCAGTATGGCAGCCAGCGCAATCCGCACCCAATGCTCAGCCACTTTAGAGCTCATGTGGCTACCCAAATAAATGCCAGGGATGGAACCTAGCAACAATGTGCCGAGTAATGCGTAATCAATGGTGCCTAAAGTGGCATGGCCTAAACCAGCAATCAGCGTCAGTGGCACAGCATGGGCAATGTCAGTGCCGACGATGGCGGTAATTTTTTCTTTAGGGTACAGCATGATTAAGGCGGTGACACCTAGCGCACCAGCGCCGACCGAAGTGAGCGTGACTAAGCCGCCTAATATCAAGCCTAGGATGATAGTTAATGTAGGTACGTATTGTTCTGGGAAAAGATGTTCTCTGGCCGATAAGCGTTTGAGCTGGTTACGGAACAACACTGCAAATGAGGTGATGATCAATGCTACGCCCAACCAAAACTTAATCACGCCTATGGCTTCATTGGATTCTATGTCTATGGTTTTCAAAAACAGGATGGTGACAATAGAAGCAGGGATACTGCCGATAGATAAGCGTTTGACAATGTCCCAGTTAATATTGCCGAGTTTGCCATGGGCAAAGATACCCACAGATTTTGTCATGGAGGCGTAAAGTAAGTCAGTGCCCACAGCCACTGCCGCTTTGACGTTGAAAAAAATCAACAGGATAGGGGTCATCAGTGAGCCGCCACCAACACCGGTGAGGCCAACCAAAAAGCCCACAATAAATCCTGCTAGAATGTAATAATAGTTCACGCTAACGCCTAATCCTAAAGCCCATAAATTTGTTAACCAGCGATGTTAGCACTGCAACATATAATGGCTTAATAATCATTTATTATTATGTTATTCTTTTGAATTATATGGACGCCTTTTAAAGTGAACCTGAAATGAAATTGCATCAGCTTAAATATGTGCATGAAGTAGCGCGGCAAGGGCTGAATATCTCATCTGCAGCAGAAGCGCTGCACACCTCGCAACCTGGCGTCAGTAAGCAAATTCAGTTGCTGGAAGAAGAGTTGGGCTTACAAATATTTCAGCGCAACGGTAAACGCTTGGTGGGTATTACCGAACCGGGTCAGCAAATTCTCAAATTAGCCGCTCAGGTGATGTTTGACATGCAAAATATCAAACGTGTCGGCCAGGAGTTTAGCCATGTCGAATCTGGCAATCTTATTATTGCCACCACCCATACGCAGGCACGCTACAAATTACCGTCGGCTGTGCAGCAATTTATACGCGCCTTTCCCAACGTCAAGCTCACCATCCATCAAGGCAACCCTAGCCAAGTCACGGAACAAGTGGCGAGTGGCGAGGCCGATATTGGTATTGCCACGGAATCCATTAGTTTAGATGAGCGTTTGCTGTGTTTGCCTTGTTATGAATGGAACCGCTGCTTAGTGGTGCCACAAGACCACCCGTTAGTCCATGAAAAAAACATTACACTGGCCAAAATTGCCGCGTATCCTCTCATTACCTATGACTTTGCCTTTACTGGCGGTACGCTGGTCTCGCAGATTTTTCACGATGCAGGCGTGAACCCAAATGTGGTGTTGACGGCGATTGATGCTGACGTAATTAAAACCTATGTTAACTTGGGCTTAGGCATAGGCTTGATTGCCAATATGGCTTACGATGAAGTGCGTGATGCACAGTTGGTGCGCATTGATTGTAGCCATTTATTTCCTAATAGTGTGACTTACTTAGGCTTTAGAAAAGATGCGTTTTTACGCGGCTATATGCTGAGTTTTATTGAGCTACTGGCACCCGATGTCAACCGTAATACCATAGACCATGCCTTAAAGGATATGTCATGAATTGCGTAATTAAATGTTTGTTACTTGCACTAAGTATTGTTTTGGCAACGGCCTGTAGTCAGTCGCTTAAACCATCGCCCAGCGCCCCCAGTACGCAGTTTAAACACGTGGGCAAAGGTATGCCAGACATTGATTTAAGCACGGCCATTTATGAAGTGCCGGTAAAGGAGGGGGTCAGTTATGACGATGTGGTGGATAGCCTGAAATCGGTGTCGGAAGGGATGAACTTTGTTAACCCAGCCAACTTTCCGATAGGCGAACATATGAAATTGCGCGGCGTAGACCCGCAAGGCATCAAGGAAGTGCACTCGTTTTGTAACTTAAGCATGGGCACTGAGATTATTTTGGATCACCCAGAATTTTTAGTATTTGCGCCATGCCGTATTGCGCTGTATGAAAAACAGAGTAAGCTTTACCTCGGTTTAGATAGGCCGACTTATGATTTAAAAAGCGTGAAAAACCCGACTGTGCGCGCGCAAAAATCAGCTCAAGAACTAGAAGATGCACTCATACAGTTGATGGAAAAAGCGCGTCGCGGTGATATTTAATACTCATATAATCAAATACTTAAATAAATAATTTAACATGACCAATCCAATTCGTATTGCCAAAGCAGACAACTTTCTGCATATCCTGCCTAAAATGGCTAATCGTCACGGCCTCATTGCTGGCGCCACTGGTACCGGCAAAACCGTCACCTTACAAACCTTGGCAGAAGGTTTTTCTAACTTGGGCATTCCGGTATTTATGGCCGATGTCAAAGGCGATTTATCTGGTATGAGCCAAGTGGGCGGTGGCAATGCTAAGGTAGATGCGCGTGTGCAAATGTTAGGCTTAACCGATTATGCTGCGAAGGCATCGCCGGTGATGTTTTGGGATATGTTTGGCGTTAAAGGTCACCCCATGCGCACCACGGTGGCAGAAATGGGGCCGCTATTACTGGCACGCATGTTAAATTTGAATGATGTGCAATCTGGCGTGCTGAATTCGATTTTTAAAATTGCCGATGACCAAGGCTGGTTATTGCTGGATTTAAAAGACTTACGCGCCATGTCGCAATACGCGGCAGAAAACTCCGAAACCTATCAAACTGAATACGGCAATATTTCTTCTGCCAGCGTGGGGGCTATTCAACGCTCTTTATTACAGCTAGAAACCGAAGGCGGCGATTTACTGTTTGGCGAAAAAGCGTTGAATTTAGACGACTTGATGCAAACCGATACGCAAGGACGCGGCGTCATTAATATACTGGCTTCAGACAAGTTATTAAGCGCACCGCGCGTGTATGCCACGCTATTGTTGTGGTTACTGTCTGAGTTATTTGAAACCTTGCCAGAAGTGGGCGATTTAGAAAAACCTAAATTGGTGTTCTTTTTTGACGAAGCGCATTTGCTATTTAGCGATGCGCCACAAAGTTTGATGCAAAAAATTGAACAAGTGGTACGTTTGATTCGCTCCAAAGGCGTGGGCGTCTATTTTGTTAGCCAAAACCCGTTAGATATTCCAGACATTGTGTTGGGTCAATTGGGCAATCGCGTACAACATGCGCTGCGTGCGTTTACGCCGCGCGATCAAAAAGCAGTCAATGCTGCCGCGGAAACGTTTAGAGTCAACCCAAAAGTGGATGTGAAAACCGCCATTACCGAGTTAGGCGTAGGCGAGGCGTTGGTGTCATTTTTGGATGAAAAAGGCATTCCGATGCCTGTAGAGCGTGCTTTTGTGATTCCACCGCAAAGTCGCATAGGCCCGGCAACCGATGCTGAACGTGCCGCGATTATTCAGCAATCGCTGGTGTTTGGCGTGTATGAAAAACAGATAGACCGCGAATCTGCTTATGAAATTCTGAAACAGCGCGCCACGGAAATAGCCGCTAAAGAAGCGCCCGCTGAAGAGGCCGAGGGCTTTGATTGGGGTGGCGTGCTCACTGGCAAAAAGTCTAGCCGGTCTGACAGTGTACTGGAAAGTGCCGCTAAATCAGCGGCTAGGGCCATAGGCTCACAATTGGGCCGCAGCATTATTCGTGGCGTGCTGGGTTCTATTTTTAGTGGACGCAAATAATTGAAGTCCGATATTGAAATTGCGCAAGCGGCTACGCTTAAGCCAATTTCGACCATTGCCGCTACACTTGGCATTACTGATCAGGATGTCATTCCTTATGGCCATCATATCGCCAAACTTAGCCGGGCAGGCTTAGAAACGCTCAACAAGCGTAAAAATGGCAAGCTTGTTTTAGTCACCGCCATTAGCCCAACACCGGCCGGTGAGGGTAAAACCACCACCACTATCGGCTTGGCCGATGCTTTAAACCATATAGGCAAAAAAGCTATTGCCTGTTTGCGTGAGCCATCCTTAGGGCCGGTGTTTGGTTTAAAAGGCGGCGCAACCGGTGGCGGTTATGCGCAAATTGTGCCGATGGAACATATTAATCTACACTTTACCGGCGACTTTCATGCTATTACCGCCGCCAACAATTTGTTAGCTGCTTTGATCGATAATCATATCTATCAAGGCAACGCATTGGATATTCAGCAAGTCACATGGCGCCGCTGTATGGACATGAATGACAGAGCATTGCGGCACATTACTACACATCAGAAAGACGATATAGACACCGGTTTTGATATCACGGTGGCGTCAGAAGTGATGGCGATTTTTTGTTTGGCGCATGACTTAAGCGATTTGACGCAACGTTTGGCCGATATCCAAATAGGTTACTCTGGTAGTCAGCAGCCTATATTGGCCAGTGATTTACAAGCCCATGGCGCGATGACAGCGTTGCTGAAAGATGCCTTTCAACCTAATTTAGTCCAGACTTTGGCGCACACGCCGGCATTAGTGCATGGCGGGCCGTTTGCTAATATCGCGCATGGTTGTAATTCCGTCGTCGCCACCAAAGCTGCGCTGAAGTTGGCTGACTACGTAGTGACAGAGGCTGGATTTGGGGCTGATTTAGGCGCGGAAAAGTTTATAGACATTAAGTGTCGCTTGGCTGATATCCAACCCGATATTGTGGTGATTGTCGCCACTATCCGCGCGCTGAAATACCATGGCGGGGCGGCGCTGACTGAATTAAATCAAGAAAATATCGCCTATTTGACTGCGGGTATCGCTAATTTAACTCAACATATCCGCAATATGCATGAGGCGTTTGGCATGCAAGTGGTGGTGGCGATTAACCACTTTACGCACGATACTGCACTAGAAGTGCACACCTTGCAACAAGCGGTGCAAGCTTTAGGCTTTGACGCTTGCGTTTGCCGTCATTGGGCAGATGGGGCGGAGGGCGCAGTCGATTTAGCGCACAGTGTGGTAAACACACTGCATGAAAAGCCTTCGCACTTTAAGTATTTGTACCCAAGCCAAGCCACACTTGCCGAAAAAATATTGACCATTGCGCAGACTATTTATGGCGCAGCAGCCGTGGAATATAGCGAATTAGCGCAGGAACAGTTAGCGCAATTAAATGCCGAATATGCGCATATGCCTGTGTGTATGGCAAAAACGCAATACTCGTTTTCCAGCGACCCTACGTTACGCAATCAGCCTACGGGTCATCATTTACATGTCAAGTCACTGCGTTTAGCCAGAGGTGCAGGCTTTATTGTGGTGTTGTGTGGTGACATTATGACCATGCCAGGTTTGCCCAAACAGCCGGCCAGTGCGCGCATCTCAGTTAATTCGGCGGGCAATATTACAGGCTTGTCTTGATATTTGAACAGCACAAGTCAGTATGTTTACTTTTAGTCAATTAGGTGTAGCCGAGCACACCGCCAACAAATCTCGCTTTATTGCACAGGCACAAGCCTGCGAAACTGAACGCGAAGTCGCACTTTTTTTACGTCAGTTTGCCTCACTTCACCCCACCGCGCATCACTTAGCCTATGCTTTTAGAGTCAAAACGCCAGCAGGCATTATCCCTAGATTTTCTGACGCAGGCGAGCCCTCAGGCACTGCCGGTAAGCCTATTTTGCAGATATTGGATGGACAAAATTACGTCAATGTGGCGGTAGCCGTTATTCGCTACTATGGTGGCATTAATCTAGGCACGGGTGGTTTGGTGAAAGCCTATGGTGGCACCGCCAAGTTGGCCATTACCGCCGCTGGCATCACGCCATTTGTGGAGATGCAGCAAATGAATATTAGTACTTCTTACAAACACGTGGATGAGTTAACCCGTGAGGTGGCTAAACTGCATGGCACCATATTGAATAAAGCCTTTGACGATGCTGCGCATTTTATTGTTAAACTGCCGGCACATACGGTCACACAGTTTAAAAATCGCTTTAATGATAAATAAGGGGTTATAGATGCAAGCGTCTGTAAATCAACCACGCTACGATATCGCGGCTTGGCTATTGATGTTGTTTGCCATGTGGTTTGTACTTAAAGTCCATTTGCTACCAGCCTTGTTAGTAGGCTTATTGGTGTTTGAGTTGGTGCATATTATTGCGCCGCACATTGCGCACAAGTTGCCTGGCAAAGCCGCCAAGGTAGCAGCTGTGGCGCTGCTAGCGATAATTACCATAGGCTTGCTTACCTTAATTGGCTTAGGTTTACTGGCTTTATTGCGGTCTGATTCTGGCGGCTTAACCACACTGATTGGGCAAATGGCACAGATTATCGAAGACTCGCGCAAGATCTTGCCGGAATGGCTTGACGCACGCTTGCCTGCCGATGCCGTAGCCTTGCAACAAGCGGTGACACAGTGGTTAAGAGTGCACTCTACCGATCTACAGTTTGTCGGCAAAGAAGCTGGGCGTCATGCGGCGCATATGCTGATTGCCATGGTGATAGGGGGCATGCTGGCGTTGCGTGAGGCCATCGTGCGCGAGCGCTATCAACCCTTTGCTTGCAGTTTGGTGGATAGGATTACTTTATTTGCTAGCGCTTTTAGAAATATAGTATTTGCACAAGTGCGTATTTCGGCCATTAATGCAGCGTTTACTGGGGTTTATCTGGCTGTGGTGTTGCCGATGATGGGCATAGAACTGCCGTTTACTAAGACCATGATTTTGATTACGTTTATTGTGGGTTTGCTGCCGGTCATCGGCAATTTAATTTCCAATACCGTCATTGTCATCGTCAGCATGAGTCACTCGCTTGGCGTTGCGCTAGGCTCGTTACTATTTCTGGTGGTCATCCACAAGCTAGAATATTTTTTAAATGCGCGTATTGTCGGCGGGCAAATCAGAGCACAAGCGTGGGAGCTGTTGATAGCGATGTTGGCGATGGAGGCTGCGTTTGGCATTGCCGGTATAGTGGCTGCGCCCATTTATTACGCCTATATTAAAAGTGAGTTGAGATTAGGTAAGCTGATTTAATAGAGTGGTAAAGCTAAGTAAACACTAGGTCAGCGCAGACGCTTGTGCGGCTGACTTCATCTCTCAATAACTCTAAATAATAAGTGTATTTTATTTAATCTAGGCGGGCTAAGGCTGGCAGTAGTTAGCTTAACCCGCAATCATGCACTGACTTATTATCTGCTTACTTAATGCGATACAAGCGATTTTCCAGCGTTTTGCCAGCAGGTAACTTATCCAATTGATTGCCAGCGTTGACACTCAGCTGCGTTAAGCGGTCATCTGGATGCGGGTGGGTTTTAAATAGCAAGGCTACGCTGTCATCGCTTTTATTCACTTGGCCCATGTTTTGTAATACTTCAGCCAAACCATAGGCTTCGTAACCAGCGCGCGCCGCCAAAATCATGCCGATACTATCGGCTTCGTACTCAGCGCTTTTATCTAAATTGCGCGCGCTAATTTCGGCGCCGGTGCTAATGACTTTTTTTGATAAGGCATTTTTGCCAAATTTTTCACCCAACAAACCCGCGCCTAGGTCTAGTAACGCTTGTTTTTGCATGACTTTTAGATGGTGTTTTTTCACCACATGGGCAATTTCATGGCCTAGCACACCCGCCAGTTGCGCTTCGTTTTCTAATGATAAATATAAACCTTTGGTAATCAACACATAGCCGCCAGGCGCAGCAAATGCGTTGATGTCAGCGCTGTCTATCACACCAAATTTCCACGGTAAATCGGCACGTTCCGATTGATTGGCAACCCAACGGCCCACTTTGTTGACGTATTGTTGTAAACCTTGGTCATTAACTAAAGCCGCCGCGCCTAACAAGCTGCCAGTCACTTCTCTGCCTATGCTAATTTCTTCTTGCTGGCTGGGGCTTTTCCAATTAATTCTAGGCGCAGTATCAGCCGCTGCCGCATTGCTTTGTGTTGTTGCGTCTGTAGGCGCGGCTGTAGTGCTAGATGTTGAGTTAGGTGCAGTTTCAGTGGGCGCTGTTGTTTCTTCTATCTGCTGTTTTACTGCATCTTCCAGCGCTTTGCCAAAATCTAAAGCATAGCCGTTGACACTTAAACCCGCAGACATCAATAGTGCAATCAGACACTTAGGTATTGTTTTATGCATTATTTTGCTCCTTTAAAATAACTAACTTGACGCGCATTTAAGCCGCCCGCAGTAGCAAATTGTTGCGCCTGTTGTTTACTCACAAGATAGCTTTCCATTTTTTGCATTTCACTTTCATTAAATTGTGCCGCTTTTAATTCATCGGCACTCAAGCCTCTAATCCCGGTGGTCGATACCACTTTACCAGTACCGGCGCGCCCTGTGGCCACATCAATGGCACCCTTAACACCACCAGAAGTCGAGGTGCGTTTGACCGACAGTAAGCGTACCCAGCCTGTGCTTTTTTTGGTTTTCACTTGTAACCAAGCACCCTTTTTGCTGACAATCTCTACGGCTTCACTTTTGCTTAAAGTGCCAGCCGATTTAGCATCAGCAAATGGTTGGACACGCAAGGTGTCCGCCTTTAGTGCCGTGCCTGTTTCGGCAGCACTTGCTAAGTGAGGTGTAAGCAGCGCCAGCCATAGACTGGCTGCTATTAAATAAAGATTAGGCTGTTGTTTCATAGGGATTCCTTGATTGTTTCATGTTGGATTGCGTCAGATTGACCATGCTCAAGTTGTAAAATAGCTTGCGCAAATAAAGTACGCCATTGTGCGCCTAGCGCGCTGGCTGCCTCTTTCGATTGTACCAAAATGCCTTCATGCAGGGCATAACGCACTTGCGTGGTGTTAGGTAGACCCAGCTCTGTGACTATGGTCGCCAAAGCAGCCGCCAACTGCGCTGCATCTTGTTTAGCGGCCGCTTCATAGTCAGGTTTTTGATCAGAATACACCCAACTCACCAGCATCATATCGCCAAATAACCCCCAAATGCCAGATTGCGTACCGTGCATAATTTCTATGGTGTTAGGCGTTTTGCTGGATAACTCAGCCCTA
>DASWSZ010000002.1:0-11930 GCA_036402395.1 Methylophilus sp. | reverse complement strand
AAGCACAAGTAGGGGATAGCGTCATCGTCGGTATTGAGGAGAAATCCTTGTTAATCAGCGCCTTACTTTTGTATATTGTGCCTCTTGTAACCATGATGATAGCCGCCATATTAGCTTTGCAATGGAGCGGCACTGACTTAGGCGCTATGCTGGGTGCTGTGTTAGGGTTAGTCATCGGGCTGTTGTGGGTGAAAGGCTATACCGCCTCTAGTCGATATTTTCTGTTGCAGCAGCCTGAGATATTGCGTCTAGCGAATGACACGCTAGAGCTCAAAATAGCCAAGCGTTAACTTATTTTTAATTGAATGTTAAGGAATCAAGATGTTAAGAAAATGGATTTCTACGGTTGCATTGTTTGTTCCGATGATGGTGATGAGCGTGCCATCTTTTGCCAAAGATTTGCCAGACTTTACTGAGTTGGCCGAGCGACAAGGCCCAGCAGTGGTCAATATCAGCATTACTTCGGTAGTGCATGGCAATGGCGCCATGCCGTTTCCAGGTATGCCGCAAGACGAAGAATTGCAAGAGTTTTTTAAACGCTTTGGTATTCCCGGGATGCCAGGCATGCCCGGAATACCTGGCCCGGGTCAAGGTCAAGGACCAAACGGCCAAGACTTTAAAACGCAATCGCTAGGTTCTGGCTTTATTATTAGCCAAGATGGTTATATCTTAACCAACGCCCATGTGGTGAGTGATGCCGATGAAGTGTTAGTCAAGCTGTCTGACAAGCGCGAGTTTAAAGCCAAAATTATTGGTGCAGACAAACGCACTGACGTGGCCTTGATTAAAATTGAAGCGACTAATCTACCAAAAGTGACCATTGGTGACCCCAGCGCCTTAAAAGTGGGTGAGTGGGTGGCCGCCATTGGTTCACCATTTGGCCTAGAAAACACCATGACGGCAGGTATTGTCAGTGCCAAAGGCCGTGCTTTACCACAAGAAAATTTTGTGCCGTTTATTCAAACTGACGTCGCCATTAACCCAGGTAACTCTGGCGGCCCGTTGTTTAACTTACGCGGCGAAGTAGTGGGCGTCAATTCACAAATCTACAGCCGCAGTGGCGGTTCTATGGGCTTGTCGTTTAGTATTCCTATTGATGTAGCCATCGACATTTCTAATCAACTTAAATCCTCTGGCAAAATCACGCGCGGCTGGTTGGGTATTGCCATTCAAGAATTGACCAAAGATCTGGCTGAATCATTTGGTATGAAAAATACCAACGGCGCATTAGTGGCTGGTGTGGAAAAAAATAGCCCAGCTGACAAAGGTGGCTTAGAAGCGGGTGATGTGATTACCAAATTTGATGGCAAAGAGATTATTGCTTCTGGCGATTTACCTCGCGTAGTGGGTGCAACCAAGCCCGGTAAAGTGGTGAATGTAGACGTCATGCGCAAAGGGGTGATGAAAACGCTTAAATTGGGCATAGGCGAAATGCCCACTGATAACGAGGCTAGCCTTGTGCCTAAC
Organism: Methylophilus sp.; assembly: GCA_036402395.1. Taxonomy (GTDB): domain Bacteria; phylum Pseudomonadota; class Gammaproteobacteria; order Burkholderiales; family Methylophilaceae; genus Methylophilus. The sequence goes on along the minus strand of DASWSZ010000002.1, from coordinate 10,463 downwards.
AAACCCTTAGCTAAAGCGGAAGCCAATAAGATAGGCTTGACGTTGAAAGAGCTGACGCCACAACAGAAGAAAAAACTCAATGGTAAAAATGGTTTGTTGGTAGTAGAAAGCGCCGGCGTAGCAGCGCAAGCCGGCATCCGTCGCGGTGATGTGATTTTAGGCCTGAATAACAGCGAGAGTCAGAGTGTTGAGTTGTTTAACAAACAAATTAACGCTGTGCCAGCGGGCAAAACTATCGCTGTGTTAGTGTTAAGAGGCGAAAATACGTTATACGTGCCGATTAAAGTCGGTAAATAAACAAACGGCTAGACTAGAAAAAACCCGCTTTAACAGGCGGGTTTTTTATTGCATCTGACTTGAATATGTTGATTTAGGGCGGATTATTTTGAACTCGGGCTACTGGCCTTACCTGATAACACAATGGTAGATTTAATTTGTCGCGCTGGTGTGCCCATATTGATCTGTAATTTGCCTGATAGCGTTTGATTGGCTTGTATGAAAAGATTGCCTTTGGCGACTGAATTACCCGCTTTTAATGACAAATCTTGGAATTGATAGGCGCCGTTGTTAGCAGATAAGCGACCGCTCACCGCGTCAAAGCGCGTGGTACCGCCAATACTACCTTGTCTTTTACCAGACTGAATAGCGCGTAGTAAGTCTATCCATTGGAGCTCGCCACGCGCCACATTAAACTGCGCTTGTATCTGAGGCGCGACTAGCAATTGGTCTAGCTGATTGGCGCGGCTAGTTAATTTTCCGTTTGCGCTGAGCAAGCCTTTGCCTTTGGCCAGTGATGTAAAGTGCCCCAAGCTATCGGCGAAGTCTGCTTGGTCTAGCGTAAAGTTAGCTTGGGCGGACCACTGCTGTTGCCAGTTTAACGTCACTTGCGCTTTAACCTTGCCGCCGTACCAATTTGCCTCAACTGTATTGAATACGATTTGATTGGGCTGCGCCACGCCGCTAGCCACTAGTTGTGACAATTGCAATGGCTGCGTAGTTGCAGCATTCGGCGTAGGTAAAGTGAGCTGGTCTGCCGTTAACTCTACTTGGTAGCCACCTTCTGCCAACGCCGTCGCCTCGACTGTTGCATTTTTATCTGTGCTAATCAAGCTGGCTTGTTGCAGTGCGCCTTGCGCGTTGACCTCTATCCCCCCATCAAACTTAGGCGTGGTCAGCTTATCCACTTGAATGTTGATATCTTTGATCTGTATGGCTTCCAATACAACCCCGCTTTGCAGTTTGCTGGCAGCAAGCCACTGTTGGCTACGCACTACTTGCGCTGGGTTAAGCGTCGCACCTTGCAAACTGATGTTGTGCAGAATTTTAACGTCATCCATTAGCGATAATAGTGCTGGGGTCATGTGGACGGCACTAAACTTGATATCAGAGGCTGTGCCTACACTCACGTTTTCTAATACCAAATGGGGTGTCGGTAGCCAAGCGCTATGAATTTTTTGCACAGTAACCTGCTCGCCAATCACATTGCTGGCTATTTTTTCTACTGGTGAAATCAGCGGTGTCATAAAGATAGGCAACGCTGTTAGTAGTGCAGCCAATATCACTAACACCACGCTACCGACAGCAAGCGGTACCATTAATCGGCTAATCAACGAAATGCAGTACAGCGGCAGCAGACGTAGCTGTTTAGCTAAGTGTAAATTGCTTAGCACCGAGCTTTTATAAAGCTTTGCGTTTGGTTTTGGCTTGCTGGTATAGGCTGGCTCGGTAGTTTGTTGCTGCATAAATGCGGCATCAGCCTGTTCAGCGGCCAAGTAACTATCTGCCGCTTCTTTACGCTTATCCGCGTCAGGCTCAAAATCCTTAATGTCCCACTCTGTGGCATGAAAGGCTATTACGGGTTCTATTTTTTCAGCTTTATCAGACCCCGTATTTTTGGCTGATTTCTTGGGCTTAGATTTGGTTTTGGCTTTCGCCTCGGCTTCTGCCTTGGCTAGTGCCTCCGCTTCTGCTTTAGCGCGTTCGGCCTCTGCTTTAGCTAGTGCCTCCGCTTCTGCTTTGGCGCGTTCAGCCTCTGCTCTGACTCGTTCTGCTTCGGCCTTGGCTAGTGCTTCTGCCTCTAGCCTGACTCGTTCCGCTTCTGCCTTGGCTAGTGCCTCCGCTTCTGCTTTGGCGCGTTCAGCTTCTGCCTTGGCTAGTGCTTCAGCCTCTAGCCTGACTCGTTCTGCTTCAGCCTTTGCTTGCGCTTCGGCTTCTGCTCTGACTCGTTCAGCTTCTGCTCTGACTCGTTCAGCCTCTGCTTTAGCTAGTGCTTCCGCTTCTGCTTTGACACGTTCCGCCTCGGCTTTAGCTTGCGCCTCTGCTTTAGCTTGCGCCTCTGCTTTAGCTTCTGCTTCTATTTCTGCTTTAACTCTCGCCTCTAGCTTTGCCCGTGCTTCCGCTTTGGCTTCTGCGGCCAGCCGCGCTTGTATCGCGGCTTTCACTAAGGCGATACTTTCCTCTTCTTTGTCTAGCGCGGCTTCAGCTCTGGCTTTGCCTTCAACAGCAGTTTCTTCTTTTGTTTTTTGAACTGGGGGCGTGTTGGGTATTGAGGTGTGGTTGGTAGCTTCGCTATGAAAAAATTGCTGGGTATTCACCTCTTCTACGATCATCGGATTGACGGTGTGTGAGGCAAAAAATTCGGTCTCGCTAAAGCCGCTCGCTTCTACTATCAGTTCATCGCGGATGAGTTGGATAATGATTTGCGTAAAGTCGTAGTCAGATAGTTTGCCGACTTGTTGCATCACCGATTTCGCATCTAGTTTGCCATTGATTTTTGACAAGACCTGCACTTGCTTCGCTGATAAGGCTTTGCTTTTCATAGACAAAGCGCGTGTGCCTTTGGTGGTTTTGGTATAAATGATAGACAAATCCATTGCTAACCTTTTAACTGATAATAGACGTTGAGCGAGCCAAATTCATATTGCTATCATACGGATTTTTGATGGAAATTACTGCAACTTAATGGATTAATTAAGATAATAAATCAAGATGTTAAACGCGTTTGTTAATCACAAGTTTTATGCGAGGGTTACACGCTTAGTACAGCATTGATTAACGCATGCAGGGCATGGGGCGCTGCACCTGCATCAACACTGTTAGGCCCTAGGCTGCAACGGTAGTCTGTTGAGGCCTTAAGCGATGATTGTAATGATCATCATTGTGCTAACGCTAAGGTGTGGGCCAGCATGTACGCATTTTATCCTAGCCTATGCGCTGCAATTAATTACAACCTAATCAAGCCTTTGTAGTAAAATCACGCCTTACTGAAAAGGCGCGCTATGCGCCTTACCTGTTTTAAGAGTGCATAAAAGAACATCATGAAAAATATCCGTAACTTCTCCATTATTGCCCATATTGACCATGGAAAATCGACACTGGCTGACCGCATTATTCATTTATGTGGTGGTTTGGAAGACCGTGAAATGGAAGCGCAAGTCTTAGATAGCATGGATATTGAACGCGAGCGTGGTATTACTATTAAGGCGCAAACGGCGGCGCTGGAATACAAAGCCAACGATGGTCAAACTTATTATTTGAATTTGATTGATACGCCAGGCCACGTTGACTTTAGTTATGAAGTATCACGTTCATTGTCTGCCTGTGAAGGCGCACTTTTGGTGGTGGATGCCAGCCAAGGCGTGGAAGCGCAAAGTGTAGCCAATTGCTACACCGCGCTCGATTTAGGCGTGGAAGTCACCGCTGTACTCAATAAAATTGATTTGCCATCTGCCGACCCAGAGCGCGTCAAGCAAGAAATTGAAGATGTGATTGGCGTGGATGCCAGTGATGCCGTGCTATGTTCAGCTAAAACGGGTTTGGGTGTGCGTGATGTGCTGGAGGCGGTGGTAGCTAAAGTGCCGCCACCCAAAGGCAATGTCGATGGCCCGTTGAAAGCCTTGGTGATTGATGCGTGGTTTGATAACTACGTTGGCGTGGTGATGTTGGTGCGCGTGGTGGATGGCGTGCTTAAACCTAAAGATAAGATACGCTTAATGGCGACGCATAGTGATTTTTTATGTGAGCAAGTGGGCGTATTTACGCCAAAATCACAGCAAAGAACAGCGCTTTCTGCCGGTGAAGTAGGCTTTGTGATTGCCGGTATTAAAGAGCTGGTGAGTGCCAAAGTGGGCGACACCGTGACCTTAGCCAATAAGCCTGCTGCTACGCCGCTGGCAGGCTTTAAAGAAGTCAAACCGCAAGTGTTTGCCGGGCTGTACCCAGTAGAATCCAACCAGTTTGAAGCGTTACGTACGGCGTTAGAAAAATTGAGCCTGAATGATGCCAGCTTATTGTTTGAGGCGGAGAATTCGACCGCTTTAGGTTTTGGCTTCAGGTGCGGCTTTTTAGGCTTGCTGCATATGGAGATTGTGCAAGAGCGCCTAGAGCGCGAATATGACATGGATTTAATCACCACCGCGCCGACAGTGATTTATGAGTTGCTGCTTAAAGATGGCTCTGTGGTGCAGATTGAAAATCCATCGCGCTTGCCGGAGCCCTCACGCGTAGAAGAAACGCGTGAACCTGTGATTACGGTGAATTTATTGATGCCGCAAGATTATGTGGGCCCAGTGATGACGCTGTGTAATAACAAGCGTGGTATCCAAAAAAATATGCAGTATATGGGTCGCCAAGTGATGTTGAGTTACGAGATGCCCTTGAACGAGGTGGTGCTGGATTTCTTTGATAAATTAAAATCAGTCTCGCGCGGCTACGCCTCAATGGATTACGAATTCTTAGAATTCAGGTCTGCCGATTTGGTCAAGCTAGATATTATGGTCAATGGCGAGCGCGTCGATGCGCTGAGTATGATTGTGCACCGTTCTACCAGTGTGCACCGCGGCCGTGAAGTGGCGGCTAAAATGCGTGAATTGATTCCGCGTCAGATGTTTGACGTAGCGATACAGGCCAGTATTGGCGCCAATATTATTGCGCGCGAAACGGTGAAAGCCATGCGCAAAAACGTGATTGCCAAATGCTATGGCGGTGACGTGTCGCGTAAACGTAAATTGTTGGATAAGCAAAAAGAGGGTAAAAAACGCATGAAACAAGTGGGTAATGTGGAGATACCACAAGAAGCGTTTTTAGCCATTTTAAGAGTAGAAGATAAATAGCATCAACACAATTATTCAATTCAAAGCGTAAAGGATTCACATGTATTTTGCTCTATTTATGGTCGTTATCTTGGCGGTCACTGGCTTTATCTGGTTGCTAGACATTGCCGTGCTGCGTAAAAAACGGCGCACGGCCGCTGAGCCATGGTATGTGGAATACAGCAAAAGCTTTTTTCCGGTGATATTGCTGGTATTTGTCATTCGTTCGTTTTTGGTTGAGCCATTTAAAATCCCATCCGGCTCCATGATGCCAACCTTATTGGCGGGCGATTATATTTTGGTCAATAAATTTACTTACGGCCTGCGCGTGCCTATTTTAAACAACAGCTTTATTGACATGAACAAGCCACAGCGTGGCGATGTGTTTGTGTTTCATTATCCGCCAGAGCCAACCATCGACTACATCAAGCGCGTAGTGGGGCTGCCGGGCGACAAAATTCAATATCACAATAAACATCTGATTATTAATGGCCAAGTGCTGAATGTGAATAACTTGCAAGATTATATTTACACCATGCAGACGCGCGATGAAAGCGGCGCTAGCCAAGACATCACCATCAAAGCCGAGCATTTTAAAGAGGCGTTAGGCACGGTCGAGCACGATATCCTGATTCATGATTTGGTCAACGAATACCCAGCCGACTCAAACGGCGCTAAACTAGCAAATGGTGAAACCATTACCGTACCTGACGGCCACTATTTTGCCATGGGTGATAACCGTGATAACAGTTCTGACAGCCGTGTTTGGGGTTTTGTACCTGAGCGTAACTTGGTCGGTAAGGCGTTTTATATCTGGTTTAATTTTGATAACTTTGGCAGAATTGGCAATACCATACAATAACCTACCTCACCTATTGGAGCGATTATGTATTCATCATTTAGGCAAGTAAGCATTGCAAGTAAGCAACGTGGAATGACGTTTTGGGGCACCATGATTGTATTGGCGGCCTTGGTGTTGCTAGGCATGGTGGGTTTGAAAACTACGCCTGCTTATTTAGAGTTTAATGCCATTAAGTCTGCCATTAAAAAAATAGGCAAACAAGATTTGAGTGGTATGACGCAGCGCGATGTAGCCGCAGAGTTTGATCGCCAAGCACAGATTGATAATATGGAAAGCGTGAAAGGTAGGGATTTAGTGTTGTCTGGTGGTGTAGTGTCGGTGGAATATCAGAAAACGATCCCACTGTTTGGCAATATCAGTCTGCTGTTAGATTTTAAAGCGTCGTCCTCATAAACCTCACCATGCAATCAGCACCACTACAGCCATTATTAGCCTATACCTTCCAGTCACCGCAGTTACTTGCGTTGGCGTTGACGCACCGTAGTTATTCTGGCGTTAATAATGAGCGCCTAGAGTTTTTAGGAGATGGTGTGCTGAATTTTATTATCGCCCATCAGTTGTATCACCGCTTTCCCAAACTGGCAGAGGGCGATTTAAGTCGCTTGCGTGCGCAGCTGGTTAAAGAAGCCACCTTGTCTGAAATTTCGCAAGGTTTAAACCTAGGCGATATGCTTAAAATAGGTGAGGGCGAGTTGAAAAGTGCAGGTTGGCGTAGGCCGTCTATTTTGGCCGATGCGCTAGAAGCGCTGATTGGTGCGGTCTACTTGGATGGTGGTTTTGCGGCGGCCGAAGCCTTAGTTAACAAACTGTTTGCCGATAAGTTGGAAACCATTGATCCTAAAGTGATTGATAAAGATGCAAAATCTCAATTGCAAGAATACCTGCAAAGTAAAAAATATGAGTTACCCGATTACAACGTCGTATTGATAGAAGGCGAAGCGCATGCCCAAAGCTTTAAAGTGGAATGCGTGATTAAAGCCCTCAATATTGTGACTGAGGGTGCTGGCACTAGCCGACGTAATGCAGAACAACAAGCTGCACAATTAGCCATGGATAAAATATCACAATGACCCAACCCTTTAGATGCGGCACAGTTGCCATTGTCGGTCGCCCCAATGTCGGTAAATCGACGTTACTTAACCACATTTTGGGCATGAAATTAGCCATTACCTCACGCAAGGCGCAAACCACCCGCCACCGTTTGCTGGGTATTCATACCACCGAAGATACGCAATTTTTGTTTGTCGATACGCCGGGTTTTCAGCAAAAACACTTAAACGCACTGAATAAATCACTGAACAAAACCGTCACGCAAGTGCTCACAGAAGTCGATGTGGTACTGTTTGTGATTGAGCCTATGAAACTAGGTGAAGCCGATACTAAAGTGTTAAGCCTGCTACCTAAAGATAAGCCGGTATTATTGGTAGTGAATAAATCGGATCTAATGGGTGACAAAAACAATTTGCTGCCACTGATCCAAGACTTTGATTTGCTGCATCCCTTTGTCGGGATTATCCCAGTCAGTGCTAAAAAGAATTTGAATTTAGATGAATTGCTGCAAACGGCGCGTGAATATTTACCAGAACAACCCGCCATTTATGGTGAAGATGAGCTCACCGACAAAAACGAACGCTTTTTGGCGGCGGAACTGATCCGCGAAAAAATATTCAGACTACTGGGTGATGAAGTGCCGTATTCGGTGGCGGTGGAAATTGAAAAGTTTGAAACGGTGAAAAATTTACGCCGTATTTTTGCGGCAATCATTGTCGATAAAGACAGTCAAAAACCGATGTTGATAGGCAAAGGTGGCGAGAAGCTTAAGCAGATTTCGACTGAAGCCAGACAAGACATGGAAAAACTGTTTGGCAGCAAAGTGTATTTAGAAACTTGGGTCAAGGTAAAAGGTGGCTGGGCCGATGACGAAAGGGCGCTGAAAAGTTTAGGTTACTAATCCTTATGTGGATAAGGAGTATGTGCGATGTCCGATAATGTGTTTCACTTGTCAGCCTTTGGCAAGCCCATCGAGCTTGATGACCAAGGCGTGTATTTTGCTATTAATCGCAGCACTGGTGCCATCAATAATGTGTTTCACTTGGTGTATGAAGATGACTGGTATTTGTACCAGTTAAAAAATACCGGAAAAAACGGTGAAATGGGCTGGGTGATTTTGGCAGACAATGGCGATTATCCATTGCAAAGTGTGAGCACCGAAGACATCAAACATTATTTTAATAAGCCTGAATATGCCGAGCCCGCAGGCGCTTGGCAAGTCATACGCAACAGTCGCTACGGTTTTGGTAAATTCACCCCGCAGCATGCAGACCAGCCATTAAGCTTTGCCATGATTTTATTTTCTGGGCCAGACATGTTAGTGCCGTTGCTAATTAAAAAAGCTGAAGACGAAGTGCTGCAAGGTTTGGCGGCAATTGAAAAGTAAGTCAGCAATACATCCGTAGCTAGGTCAAAGAAAACGCAGGGGCATGGTCAGCGTCACACACAATCTCAGGCAGGATAATCAAGCCGTGTATGTACTGCACACTTATCCTTTTAAAGAAACCAGCTTGGTAGTGGAGTTATTTAGTCAGCAGTTTGGCCGGGTCGCTGCCGTGGCCAAAGGTGCACGCCGACCACGCTCTGCCATGCGTGGCATGTTGCAATCGTTTCAATTGTTGAGCGGTACTTGGTCTGGTAAAAACGAGCTGAAAACCTTGCATAGCTTGGACTGGAGTGCAGGGCTGACCTTGCTTAAAGGCGAGGCCCTCATGTGTGGCTTTTACATGAACGAGTTGTTGCTCAGGTTGCTGCCACGTGAAGATGCGCATGAAACTTTGTTTGCTTATTATGTGGCTACTTTGCAAGAACTGGCGCAGATACAAACCAAGGTAAACAGCGCCAGTTTGGCAATTATTCTACGGCGATTTGAGTTAACCTTGCTACAAGAAATGGGCTATGCCGTGCCGCTACTGGAGGATGAAAACGGCGTAGCGATTGAAGCAGACAAATTGTATCGCTATGAGGCTGAATACGGCGCTTGTGCGTTGGCAGCCACTAAAAACGGCGTGCAACTTAACGGTAAAACCTTGCTCAGTATGGCGCAGGACAGTTACCTGGAGCCGCAAACGCAGCAGCAAAGCAAACTGCTGATGCGTTATTTGTTGCAGCATTATTTGGGTGATAAACCATTACACACAAGGCAGTTACTGATTGATTTACAAGGCTTATAGAGACTTACAACATGATTAAATTAGGCGTAAACATCGACCACGTTGCCACCATTCGTCAGGCGCGTGGCACTAAATATCCCAGTGTAGTACAAGCGGCTTTGCGCGCAGAGCAATCGGGTGCGGATAGCATTACCTTGCACTTGCGTGAAGATAGGCGTCATATGCAAGACGCTGATATTTTTGCGTTGCGCCCGTTACTGCAAACCAAAATGAATTTAGAGTGCGCTGTCACCGATGAAATGTTGGACATTGCCATTAAAGTGGCGCCGCAAGACGTCTGTTTGGTGCCGGAGCGTCGTGAAGAGCGCACCACCGAAGGCGGTTTGGATGTGATTAGCCATTACGCCAAAGTAGAACATGCGGTTAAAAAACTCAGTGATGCTGGGATTCGCGTATCGTTATTTATTGCGCCAGATTTAGCGCAGATAGATGCCGCTGCTAAGCTGGGTGCGCCGGTGATTGAACTACACACCGGTACCTTTGCTGATGCCGAAAACGACCGTACACAAGAAGCAGAGCTTGACCGCATCGCCATGGCCTTGCACCATGCTAGAGACGCGCGCTTAATTGTCAATGCCGGCCACGGGCTTCATTATCACAACGTGCACCATATTGCTAAGTTGCATGGCTTTGAAGAGCTCAATATTGGTCACGCCATAGTCGCGCATGCCTTGTTTGTGGGTTGGGATAACGCGGTGCGCGAAATGAAAGCTTTGATGAAAGAATTTGCGCCTAGATGATTTATGGCATTGGTACCGACATTGTAGAAGTTACGCGGATTGAAGCGTCACTCACGCAATTTGGCGATGAGTTTGCCAAGCGTATTTTGGCGGAATCTGAACTGGAAAGTTACTTAGCTTCAAACATCAAACCGCGTTTTTTGGCCAAACGCTTTGCTGCTAAAGAAGCGTTTTCTAAAGCCTTAGGCACTGGCTTGCGCGCACCGGCCACTTTTCAAAACATTGCAGTTTCACACGATGCACTGGGCAAGCCAGTGTTGGTGTTAGCGCCAGAGTTGCGAGATTTCTTGGTAGCCAAACACATTATTAACATGCACATTAGTATTAGTGATGAGAAGAATTTAGCGGCGGCATTTGTGGTGCTCGAAAAATGAATGGCTTTAGTCTTGAATTATTTAAGCCATCAGTAAAGTTAAGCCATGACTGACTTACCAGATTTTGAACGCCGCTTTGGTGGCGTGCGCCGCTTATATGGTGAGGCAGGTTTGCAAAAACTGATGGCCGCGCACGTGGTGGTCATTGGCATCGGTGGCGTTGGCTCTTGGAC
>DASWSZ010000001.1:0-8078 GCA_036402395.1 Methylophilus sp. | reverse complement strand
GGGAAGCGTGTTACATGAACCATTGCGTTCATAATGCTTCAGAATTGTATAAGTTTAACTTAAATCTAGAAATTATCAGAACCTATGGCATCAACATTAACCCTTGTATTTATCTCTTTATTGATCATCACTACGCTGATTAAAGTTTGGCTGGGTCAACGTCATATACGCTATGTACAAGCGCACCGTCAGCAAGTACCGGCAGCGTTTAGCAACACTATCACTTTAGAGTCCCACCAAAAAGCAGCCGATTACGCCAGCGCAAAAACCAAGCTGGTACTCATCGATGCTTGTCTACAAGCATTGGTGTTGCTAGTGTTTACGCTAGGTGGCGGCTTACAGTGGCTAGATAATGTGTGGACCACCGTGCTGCCTACGCAAGACATTCTGCGCGGCGCGTTGGTCATTTGCAGCGCGTTACTTATCAGCAGTCTAATTGATTTACCCTTAGAGTATTACCGCACGTTTACTGTAGATGAGCGTTTTGGGTTTAACAAAATGACGCCCAGCATGTTTTTTTCTGATTTAGTTAAACATGGATTAGTAGGCTTAGCCTTAGGTGCCCCTATTTTGTTTGCTGCTTTATGGCTAATGCAAAGTGCTGGCGAATATTGGTGGTTTTATTTGTGGGTGGTATGGAGCGTGTTTAATATCGTTATGTTAGCGGTCTACCCCACTTTTATTGCGCCGCTATTCAATAAATTCACACCTCTGTCTGACGAGTCACTCAAAAGCCGTATTGAACGCTTATTGACTAAATGCGGCTTTAAATCGCAAGGGCTATTTGTGATGGATGGCTCTACTCGCTCAGGTCACGGCAATGCCTACTTTACTGGTTTTGGTAGCAGCAAACGTGTGGTGTTTTTTGACACTTTATTAGACAAGCTCAATGAAAATGAGATTGAAGCAGTACTGGCGCATGAGTTAGGTCACTTTAAACATCATCACGTGATTAAGCGTATCGCCATGATGTTTTTCGCCAGCTTACTTGGTTTGGCTTTACTGGGCTGGTTGATTAATCAATCGTGGTTTTACGCTGGTTTGGGGGTCAATGTGCCCAGTGACTATATGGCGCTGATCCTATTTTTGATGGTCTCACCGGTATTTTTATTCTTGTTGCGTCCGTTGATGGCCAGCTACTCACGTAAAAATGAATTTGAAGCCGATGACTACGCTGCTAAGCATGCCAATGCAGGCGACTTGATTGAGGCTTTAGTCAAGCTGTATCGCGACAATGCTTCAACCTTAACGCCTGACCCGCTGCATTCTACTTTTTATGATTCACATCCACCGGCCAGCATGCGCATTGCCAAACTTTCGGTATATACTGCACGTTAACTTATGGGTTGCTGCTAAATGAAATTAGCCTGTGCATTATTACTACTGGGGTTGAGCTGGCAAGTGTCTGCAAATGCCTTGTTTAAGCAGGCGAATCTGACTGCAGGTAAAAAATTAGTACAGACGCATTGTATTAGCTGTCACGCCTCTAGTTTTGGCGGTGATGGCAGTGAAATTTACACACGTGACTTTCGCAAAGTCACCACACCCTCTGCCCTGCTCACGCAAGTGCGCAACTGCAGCACCATGCTCGATTTAAAATGGTTTGATGAGGAGGAGCTGAACGCAGCGGCTTACCTCAACAAAACTTACTACAAGTTTGAATAGGTTTTAATGCTCAATGGATTAATAGTCGCCGCTTTTGGTAAACGCTTTGAAGTAGAACTTGCAGACAAACGCCGCATTAGTTGTGTCACCCGCGGCAAAAAAACAGATTTAGCCACTGGCGATCAGGTTAGCATCAAACTCACCGATACGCATGAAGGGGTGATTGAAACCGTACACCCACGAGTATCGCTACTGTACCGTAGCAACGCTTTCAAAAGTAAGTTACTAGCCGCCAATGTGACGCAGATTGTGATTGTACTGGCCACGCAACCTAGCTTTTATGAAGCCTTGCTGAATCGTTGTTTAGTGGCAGCTGAAACCGCCAACATTAAGGCATTAATTGTCTTGAATAAATGTGACTTGATGAACGAGGAAGCAGCCGAGCGTTTAAACGCTTACGCTGCATTGGGTTATCAAACAGTACAACTGTCGGCCACAGAGAGCATTGCGCCTTTATTGCCTTATTTAAAACATCAAAAAAGTGTCATGGTCGGCCAGTCCGGGATGGGCAAATCGACCATTATCAATACTTTATTGCCAAATGAATCGGCACGCACCCAAGAAATTAGCCTAGCCCTAGACAGTGGCAAACATACTACTACCGCTACGCGTCTGTATTATATTGATGACGATTCCTGTTTAATCGATTCACCTGGTTTACAAGAGTTTGGCATCCACCATATCTCACAAAATGAGCTGGAACACGCATTTATTGAGTTTAGGCCTTATTTAGGCCATTGCCGCTTTAGCGATTGTAGGCATGTACACGAACCTGACTGCGCTATTTTGGGTCAGATAGCGACAGGACGCATCACACAGCGCCGATTAGAGTATTATCAAGCTTTATCAGAAGAAATGATGAATCATCCCAGTTAATATGGACAGCATGAGCCACTAATATGAATCGCCTAGCATATATCTCTCATCCAGATACTTTGCTACACATCATGGATGGCCAACATCCGGAATCACCAGCGCGCATTACCGCCATCAATCATGCTCTTAACGCCTCACCCCTAAAGCAACAGTTAACTTTTTATACCGCCCCACTGGCCACCCCGGCACAGCTCAAACGTGTGCATGATGCACAGTATGTAGACATGATTTATCGTATTGCACCTAAGGCGGGTTTGGTGAGGTTGGATGCCGATACTGCCATGGGGCCTGCCAGCTTAGAAGCCACCCTGCGTGCCAGTGGTGCCGCCCTCTTAGCTACTGACTTAGTCATGCAACAACAAGTCCAGCGCGCATTTTGCTGCATACGCCCACCCGGCCACCACGCGGGTAAAGCCAATAGTGCTGGCTTTTGCATATTCAATCATGTGGCCGTTGGAGTTGCGCACGCCATGGCCAAATATGGCGTTAAAAAAGTGGCGATTATTGATTTTGATGTACATCATGGTGATGGAACTGAGGATATCTTTAAAGACAACCCTAATGTGATGTTATGTTCCACTTTTCAGCATCCGTTTTACCCTTACAAAGGCGCTGATACCAGTAGTGCGCATATCCGTAACTTTCCCTTGGCAGCCGGCAGCAATGGCGAGGTAGTTAAACAAGTGTTTACCCAACAGATTGGTCCAGCGGTCGCACAATTTAAGCCTGAGCTACTTTTTATTTCAGCCGGCTTTGATGCGCATGAAGCTGACCCTTTAGCCAATTTACAATTGACTACATTTGATTACCGTTGGATGACTGAATTTATCACAGACTTGGCCGTTAAATTTTGTAAAGGAAGGGTGGTTTCGTGCTTAGAAGGTGGTTATGATTTACGATACTTACCTCAGTGCACCATGGCACATTTATTAGCACTCACACATTAACGCGATCACATGTTACAAAGAGAGAAAGTCCTCATCAGTGAATTAGCCTTTGGTATGTTTATTACCGAACTGGACAGACCTTGGTTGAAATCGCCGTTTCTATTGCAGGGTTTTCTACTGGATGACGAGGAAGATTTGAATGCACTTAAAATCTTATGTGAGTATGTTTACATAGACAGAACCAAATCTATCGGTGAGCAGTTTATGGCTGAGTCCAAAGCCAATGTCGCCATACAGCACGAAGTATCGACGATACGTATACGCACCATTACAGAAGCGCCGCCTAGTAAAAAAATCAGCAGCACTACGCACGCGCCTCGCGTCATCGTCAAAATGGCCAATAATCAGAAAAAAACCATCAAACAAGCCAGTTTTTTTGAAATTATCAGTGCTATTAAACAAGGCAGTGTAACGCAAACGCAAGAAGGCATTATTTTTAACGTGCGTGCATCGTCAGATCCGCACAATAGCATAACGCCGCCATATCCGCCTACACAACCTATGCAGCCAGACCAATCCAACGACATGTTGGGCTTTTTTAAAGGTCTGTTTAGCCACAGTAAAGAGAAACTTAAAACATCCGTCGACACACACGACCACAATGACGATTTATCGGGCGTCACAGAATCAGAACGTTTTAAAATCAGCATTTATGAGAATGAAGTGCCGCCGGTAGAGCAAGAAATTGCGGTCATCTACCCTACTTTTGAAAAATCTAAATTAGCCACCAAAGCGCTATTTGAAGCCATTGCCAATAAGCAGCATTTAGACATCAGCACCGTTTCAGATGTACTCGATACTATGGTGGAAAGTATCAGCCGCACACCGGATGCCTTGATGTGGCTGGGACGCTTGAAAGATACTGACGATGCTTCTTATAGCCAATCGCTCAATGTCTCCATCAACATGATGACCTTTGCCAGCTTTTTGGCTTTTCCTAAAGCGCATATTAAAGACATGGGCTTGGCTGGCCTATTACAAGATTTAGGCAAAGCGCGTATTCCTAAGCGTATTTTGCTCAAGCAAAGCAAGTTATCCATGACCGAATATGAGCTGGCAAAGTTGCATCTTGAACAAAGCATGGCCATCTTAGAAAAAACACCGAATATTCCGGTCATGGTGATGGAAATGGTATTACAGCACCATGAACGTTATGACGGCAGCGGCTACCCCAATCAATTACGTGAAAATATGATTAGCATCAATGGCCAGATTGCTGGCCTCATTGACACCTATTGCGCCATTACTACCGATAGAACGTATGCCAAAGGCTTGCACAATCAACAAGCACTCGACATTATCCATCAACTGCGCGGCACACAATTCTCCTCCGAATTGGTCGATCAACTCATCCAGTTCTTAGGCATTTACCCGGTCAGCTCTTTGGTTGAATTAAACACCGGTGAAGTGGCTGTGGTCATCCAACAAAATCAAGTGCGCCGATTACAGCCAAGATTGATGATTATTTTAGCGCCAGACAAAAGTAAAAATGCAGCACCTGCCACCATAGATTTATTACACGCCCCGACAGCGCCAGATGGCACCCCATACAAGATAATAAAAAGTGTACAGCCTGATGATTTCGGCATCCATTTAGAGGATTTCTTTCTCTAAACTCACCCACATAAGTTACCCTAATCTATGTTACAAGACGATACACACAGGCCCTACTTGCGGTCATTTGAGGTGCACTACACATTAGAAGACCTGATTAACAAGGCCGAAAGCCATGGTCTCGACCAGCAAGCAATGTTAGGTGTGTATGCCATCAACATTGATCAACTTAAAGCGCAGTATCAAGCGATGGATGCGCAACAAAATCACGAAGCGCTCAACCAGCTATTTATTCATATTGCCACCTGGCCTAGTCGTCTGCCGCTAGAAAGCTTCGCCAATTATATTAATGCCTGCATAGACCTGTGGATAGAAGCGAGCAACCAAGGCGTAGCGCTAGCCTCGATTAGCAATGCTTTAAAATGTGTACTATTACAGAGAGATGCAGACTCGCCCGCCAGTACCCATTTTCAACTACTGATGGCTGATTTATTAAGTGAATCTTTGTATAGCCATCAAAGCCAGCAAATCCGTTACTTGCTCAATCATGATGCAGTCACCAACTTACCCAATACGCATCTGCTGATACAAGATCTGAATACGCATATCAACCCACAGCAAACGGCCGAGATTACATTGCTCTCCATTCGGTTTTTAATTGAGCGTGGAGCAAATACGGTGATGCCAATACTGCCTACGGCCTTAAGCATCAAAATTACCGAGCTGATAGGCAGTTGCTTTCCCAATGGTCACAGTATTTATCAATCAGGCAACTTGTTCTTTACTGTGTTGGTGCATCGAAAATTAAATGAAGCGCAACTCAATGTCATAGTTGCGAAAATTCAGCACTGCTTTGAACAGTTGATTAATATTGAGTTGCAATCGTTTTTGGTCACCCCAGTCATAGGTGTACTGATTCCAGTGGGGAGTGAGTCGGCAGAGGCTATGTATAACCAGGCCAGATTAGCGCTCAATCACGCCTTAATCGAAAACAAACAGTTTGTCATATACTCCGCCAAGTTGGCTAAGCTAGTGCAAAGTCAAAACAAGTTGGAGCTCGACATTATCAACGCCTTTAATAGCGAAGATTTAGAGCTATATTTTCAACCTATCGTTAGTTTGCCAGAAGCGCATTGCGTGGGTGCGGAAGTGTTATTACGCTGGCCAGATGCACCAACCAAAGGCGTATATCCCAATGTCATGGTAGAAGTCATCAATAAAGTCGGCTTAGGCAGAATGTTCACGCGCTGGCTGGTGCATTCGGTATGCCGCTTGTCTGGTGAGTTGATACACCAACATCAATTGCCTATCTATCTCACGCTTAATTTGCGGGCAGAAGATTTATACGACAAAGACTTACCATTACTGATATTGCAAAGTGCACAATTGTGGCGTATCCAGCCGCAAGACATTATTTTGGAAATTACTGAAAACGGCATTTTAGAAGAAAATGAAACCACCTTCGCCACCATACAGCAGCTGACGCAAAATGGCTTTAAATTAGCACTAGACGATTTTGGTACCGGCTATTCCTCTATGGCGCGCCTAAGAAATATGCCGATTTCACTGATTAAGATAGACCAGTCCTTTGTCAAAAATATCAGTGTGTCAGAAGAGGATTTCCGCATCGTGCAGTCTATCGCCCAGCTTGCAATCAGTTTAGACAAAGAAGTATTGGTGGAAGGCATAGAAAACTTAGAATCGCTACAACTCATCAACAAAATTGGCATCAAAAAAGGCCAAGGCTATTACTTTTCTAAGCCCATGCCATTTGATGCGTTTGTGCGCTGGGCTAGCATTAACGCGCCCACATAAATGCCGCTACAGAGTGGCTGCGTGCTGATATAATTGCGCCATGCACATTACCACACGCTTAGAATTCGATGCCGGCCACCGCATCCCCGACCATAAAAGCCAATGCCGCAATCTGCACGGACATCGCTACGCCATAGAAATCACGCTGTCTGGCGAAGTCATTAACCAAGCGCATTTATCTGAAAATGGCATGCTGATGGATTTTTCCGATGTGAAGAAAATTGCCCGTGAATCAGTGGTGGATTTGTGGGATCACGCTTTTATTGTCTATGCTGGCGATACTACAGTGATTGATTTTTTAAACAGTTTACCCAACCATAAAACCGTGATTTTCCCCACCATTCCCACCGCTGAAAATATGGCGGCTGAAGCGTTTAATATCCTAAAAGCACAGTATAAAGACACTTACGGCAATCACCTTAAATTAGAGCGAGTGCGATTGTACGAAACGCCCAATAGTTGGACGGACGCGCTAGCGTAACGCGGCTAAACTTAAACACATACAGTCAAATAAACGATTAAGCTTGCGTTTTAGCAAGTGCTAACATCTCTTGCTTTAGTGCAGTTTGCCAATCGGGCAATGCCAGCTGAAACGTGCTGTTGAGTTTAGTAGAGTCTAATCTAGAATTAGCCGGCCGCGCCGCCGGTGTTGGGTAATCCGCAGTCGTAATCCCTTCAATGTGATTCACACTGGCTTTTAATGCTGGCAAACTATACTCTGACATCAACCCTGTATACTCCTGCACAATTTGACAGGCAAAGCCATGCCAAGAGGTACTACTGCGATTGGTGTAATGGTAGATGCCAGACTGCTGCGCGTTATTGACATCCCAGCGTTCTAGCAAGCTAATCACACCGTCAGCTATGCTGTGGCTACTGGTGGGCGCACCAAATTGATCGGCCACTATGCGCAACTGCTCGCGCTCAGCGGCCAAACGCAATATGGTCTTTAGAAAGTTTTTGCCATACGCACCATATACCCAGCTGGTTCTTAAGATGAGATGCGGCAAACCGACTTTAGTAATCGCTTGCTCACCTGCCAATTTAGATTTTCCGTAGACGCCCAGCGGATTGACTGTATCAGTTTCTACATAAGCTGATTCTTTTTTACCGTCATACACATAATCAGTAGAAAAATGAATAAGCGCAGCATTTAGCTTGGCCGCTTCTTCCGCCAACACTTGTGGCGCCATCGCATTGACCGCAAAAGCCAATTCCGGC